>NZ_JBSFWU010000008.1:0-123348 GCF_053594995.1 Streptomyces sp. NPDC002536 | reverse complement strand
GCGCGATCAGCCACCGACGGCCTGCAGCCGGCGCACTGCCCCTGGGGTCCGGGGCGAAGCCCCGGGAACCTCGGCTGCGGGTGCGTCGTGGCTGGTCGCGCAGTTCCCCGCGCCCCTGACGGGACGAAGATCCGCCGGACACGGCCTAGGCGGCGGCGCCGGCCCTCCGGTCGCGCCGCTGCTTCAGGTGGCCCACGGTGGCCAGCGCCGCGACCACGATCGCCGTGCCGGCGAGCTGCTTGAGGCCGTCCCCGCTGCAGGCCATGACGACGAAGACGCCGATGATGGCGGCGAACGCCAGCCAGGTGAGATACGGGAAGCCCCACATCCGCACCGTCAGCAGCTCGGGGGTCTCGCGCTCCAGGCGGCGGCGCATCCGCAGCTGCGTGAGGCAGACGATGCACCAGACGACCAGGACCGCGCAGCCGGCGATGTTCAGCAGCCAGGCGAACACGGTGGTCGGCCAGATGATGCCGGCGATCACGGCCGCGAAGCCGAACACGCAGGACGCCAGCACGGCGGCCATCGGCACGCCCCGGGTGACCTTGGCCAGGAAGCGCGGGCCCTGGCCCCGGCTGACCAGGGAGTAGGCCATGCGCGACGAGCCGTAGATGTTGGCGTTCATCGCGGAGAGCAGGGCCACGAGGACGACGACCTTCATGATCGTGCCGGCGGCGGGGATGCCGAGGGTGTCGAGGACGGTGACGTAGGGGCCGTCGGTGGCGACGCGCGGGTCGTTCCACGGCACCATCGTGACGACCACGGCCATGGAGCCGATGTAGAAGACGGCGATGCGCCAGACGGCGGTGCGCACGGCACGCGCCACGTTGCGGCTCGGGTTGTCGGACTCCGCCGCCGCGATGGTGACGGTCTCGAGGCCGGCGAACCCGGAGACGGTGGTGAGCAGTCCGGCCGCGAGCCCGGCGGCTCCGGCGGGGAAGAAGCCGCCGTGACCGGTGAGGTTGCCGGTGCCGGGGGAGTCGCCGAAGACCCCGAGGATGCCGAGCAGGCCCAGGACGAGGAAGGCGACGATCGCGGTGATCTTGACGGCGGAGAACCAGAACTCGAACTCGCCGAAGTTCTTGACCGCGGTCAGGTTGCTGGCGCAGAAGAACACCATGAAGACCGCCACCCAGCCGTAGGCGGGGAGGAACGGCACCCAGCTGTGCATGATGGCGCCCGCCGCGGTGGCCTCGGCGGCCACGCCGGCGCACAGCATCAGCCAGTACATCCAGCCGGAGGTGGTCCCGGCCCAGGTGCCGAGCTCCTCCTCGGCATGGACGGAGAACGATCCGGTCGAGGGCCGGGCCGCGGACATCTCGCCGAGCATCCGCATGATCAGCATGACGAGCGCGCCGGTGCCCGCGAAGAGCAGGACGATGGCCGGTCCCGCCGCGGCGATGCCGACGCCCGAGCCTACGAAGAGCCCTGCGCCGATGACCCCGCCGAGCGCGATCATCGAGAGGTGGCGCTGCTTGAGTCCGTGCGACAGCACGGGCGTGGCAGGCTCCGTCGTGGGCGGGGAGTCCTCGGGGGACCGGGTGATCGTCCGACTCATGGTCGCACCTGTTCATTACGTGAGACGTTCGGTGAGCCCCACGAGTCTGCGGGGACAGGCTGCGCGTATGACGTGAACGCCCACTATTCGAACGTTTCCCTAACGCGGGGTGAGGGTGTGAATGCGCAGCGGGAGATTTGATTGAACAGGTTGTTTGCAATAATCCATTGACATCGCATCGTGCGGTGATCCACTCTGAGGGCATGACGACGACTCCCGGACAGCCCGCCGACCCCTTCGCACCCCCGCACCCGGAGCAGGCGCGGGCGCAGCGCGTCCACGCGTCCCTGTTCCGCATCGCCGAGCGCCACGCGGCCACGGACGAGCAGCGCCGGCGGCAGGTCCACCCCCACGTCCTCGCACCGCACGAGGCCGTCCGTCTCGTGTCCTTCCTGCTCAGCGGCGCAGCCCTCCCCGAGGACGGCGAACCGGAGGTGGACCGGGCCGACATCACCGCCGCCCTCAGCCTCGTCCCCCTCGCGCGCGGGGACATGGACGAACTGGAGGCGGGGCTGCTGCGCATGGCGCGGGGACGCGGCATGACGTGGCAGGAGATCGCCTTCGGCCTCGGGCTGGGCACGCCGCAGGCGGCGCGGCAGCGTTACGAGCGGCTCGTGGGGCGTACGGCCACCGAGGTGGAGGAGGGGTAGGTCCCGGCGGCGCAGGGCCGCGCTGGACTTGCGAGAGGCTCTGCCCGGCAGGAGCAATGCCCTCACGCGCTACTTGAGTTGGTGGATGTCGGCTTCGGTAAAGAACCGCAGCACGGTCAACACGGCGACCAACTGCACCAGCACGTAGGCGATCTGTGCGGAGAAGCTCCGGATCTGGTAGACCGACAGCAGCAGCCCGACCCGGTTGGGCCAGAAGCGCCGCTCGGAGCGGAAGGTGTCCGCATCCATGGCGAGACTGGTGAGGGTGAGCACCGGAAGCATCAGGACGATCCCGAAAATCCCGGTGCCGAGGCCCTGGTCGGTGATGAGATTGCCCACGCAGCCCAGGCCGATCAGCAGAGCGTAGGCGATCACCAGGCTCAGGGCGCGTGCCGGGCCGCGGCGGCCGGGCAGCAGCCGCCATAGTGCCCCCAGCACCAGGCCCGCGCCCGCCCAGGTGAGCTCCGAGGACAGAAACGCCCACACCACGTCGGGGGCCCCGAAGAAGTACTGGCCCGTACGCATCCACTGGTGCTCCGGCGAGTAGATCAGCCAGACGATGATCATGCTGCCTGGCAGGCCGAAGGCGGCTGCCAGCAGTGCGGCACGGCGTGCGTTGTCCCACCACTTGGCGTGTGGTCCCCAGCTCAAGGCGACGTCCACGACCGTGATCTGGCTGGGCAGGAACGCTCGTGCGGCATCTTCGCTCCCTGCCGCCGGGCGCCAACGGTGCAGGCCGCTCAGTTCCTTCTCCACTGCGTGCCTGCTGAGTGCACCCTCGGCGTGGCCCTGTTCCATACTGCGCAGTACGCTCGCCAGCTCCCGGTAACGGCGCGCACGGGCGATGAGGTCGTTGCGGGCCGCCTCGGTGATCGACTCGCCCAGCGCCGGGGCGCCTTCGAACCCCTCGAAGTGCTGGTTCAGCACCGCCCGGCGCTGTCCCACGGCCAGCAGGCCGTACAGCGCGGTGATGTCCAGCACGAGCCAGAGACCGGCAAGCACCTGGCTGCCTGCGTACGAGCCCTGCCGCCAGGCCACCACGATGGCGAAGAACACGGCGAGCAGCAGACGGTCCAGCTTGGTGGGGCTCGCGAAGGGCACCCGCAGTCCCAGGTCCCTGGCCCGCAGCAGGGCCACGACCGCGAGACCCGTCAATACCCAGGTGTGGGCGTAGCACCACATTGCAGTCTGGGAGGCGGCGTTCACCAACAGGCGCCCCAGATAGGCCTGGTACTGCGGAAAGTAGGTCGGGGCGTTGCGGTTGGTCAGCCAGCTGACACGCTGCCAGCTGCGCTCGTCGGCCCATACGGCCCACCCCAGGAACAGCAGGGCGGCCCCGGCCGTCCACGTTCCGATCCGACGTAGCCGCCAGGGGGCCGAGGACGGCTTCAGCAGTCCGCCTGCATGGGCGAGCGACCAGGCCCAGAGC
Organism: Streptomyces sp. NPDC002536; assembly: GCF_053594995.1. Taxonomy (NCBI): domain Bacteria; kingdom Bacillati; phylum Actinomycetota; class Actinomycetes; order Kitasatosporales; family Streptomycetaceae; genus Streptomyces; species Streptomyces sp. NPDC002536. The sequence goes on along the minus strand of NZ_JBSFWU010000008.1, from coordinate 119,711 downwards.
ATGAGACCGGTGAACCACAGCCACAGCAGCGCTGCGTTCATCGCCGACAGCACGACCAGGGCGGAGAAGGAGAGGCTTTTGATGCCGGTGAACGAAGGCGGGAGCCCGAACAAGGAAGGCACCGCGGTCACCAGCCCTCCGGCTGCCGCAACCAGCGAACAGGCCACCAGCACCGATGTCCGAGGGCGGGCGACAGCCGCCAGGCCCCAACCCACCAGGAAGCCGATCAGCATCAGCCAGCGGGCCGCATCGTTCAGCGGGCTGTGCGGCCCTTGACCTGCGAGGTCGAGGAGCACTCCGTACAACAACAGGATCGCCACGCCCATGCAGGCTTTGAGCAGCCCCCAACGCAGGAGAGCCGTACTACTGCTCCGTTCCTGTTCGGTGAGCTCGTCACCCGAGGGCTGACGACGGGCCCGGAGGGCGGCGAAGACCACTACGGCGGAGGTCCCCAGCCACCAGGTGGTCTCCCCTGCAGCGTTGGCGACCAGCCACGATGCGGTCCGCGAATTGACCTTGACTGCCCAGGCACGTTGCCATGGTGGCGTCACCTGGATCGTCACCCTGCGGTCCGGACTGAGCCCGGTCCACGTCAGATGGCCTTTGCCGGCGGTCGTTGGCCTGGGGGACACCTGGGAGACGTCGAGGCCGCCGAGGTCGAGCCGAACACGCGCCCAGCGCGAGTTCTTCAGGGCAGGTGACGGAGTGAGGGCCATGCTCCAGTGAGTCGTCCGCACGTCGACCGACCACGGTCCGGTCAGCGTCGCCCCCGGCTTGTTGAACCAGAAGAGGGTGTCGTACCGCACCTTGACCCATTGGGCCTCCGCATCCACTCTCGGACTGTGCGGGCGCCACTCGTCCTGGCGCAGAGCGGGTTCCGGTCCGCGCAGAAGGCAGCCCATCGCGTGCCGGTAGGCGTCGGAACTCTCGCTCAGAAGCAGGTCGTTGGCGTACGGCCAGGTGATGGGGACGCGGATGTCCATCCTTCCCGACGCCTCGACGAGGGCGTGGCCATGATTGACGAGACTCAGTTCGGCTTCCGTCCGGGCTGCGGCCAGCTGCTCGGAGTGGCAGCCGCGCGCGGCTTCCGCCCGGCCCGGCCATACACCGCACCACGCCAGGCATGCGAGCAGCAATGCGGCGCACCGTCTCCAACGGTGCGCCGCTGTCCAGGCGCTCTGCCGCACAGGGGTGCCCTATCGTGCCGCCTTCGCCTTAGCCTTCGGCTTGCTGGTCGGGCATCCGGTGGCCGGGGTGCACTGCAGGATCACCTGATAGGCGTGGCCGACGGCTTCTTCTCCGCTGCCCCGGCCGGCCTTCATGAACCGCCACTGCGAAGGCCGCGTGTGCTCGGTCGTCGTCGCCTTCTCGACGCGGACCCGGAGGGTGCGGGCGGCGACGTCGTGGGTCTCGACCAGCACCTCGTCGGAGGCGACGGGGAAGTGGTCGTGCAGCAGGCACAGACCGAAGCGGTTGAGATTGCCGTGCTTCTCCAGCACGGCCACGAGATCGTGCACGAACCGCTCGTCCTGCGGGCCCAGGCCCTCGGCCTCCTCGAATCGCGGAAGGGCCCCGCGGGCGGTGCTGGCCTGATTTCCCATGATGCGCTCCCAGAAAACGCGTAGTGGTACGTGAGTGGCAGTGGAAGCGTAAATGCGGGCATATGCTCCCCGCATTTCGAGTCGGCCGCACGGGGTGTCCGGGCCATTGACGGCAGTCGCGGACAACTTTATTTTTTGACGAACGCGAAGGGGGTTCCAAGGGTGAACCGTCGATTATCACGTGCGCTCGCGGCCTGTGCGGCAACGGCCTCCGTCCTGCAGTTTCCGGCCACCGCCGGGGCGTCGCCCGTGCCGTACAGCGATACCTGCGCGGTCAAGTCGAGACCCACCGGCCCGGTACTCCAGGGATATTGGGAGAACTGGGACGGCGCGGCCAACGGCGTCCATCCGCCGCTCGGCTGGATCCCGATCACCGATGCCCGTATCCGCGACCACGGATACACCGTCGTCAACGCGGCATTCCCCGTCATCCGCTCCGACGGCACCGTCCTGTGGGAGGACGGGATGGACGCGACGGTGAAGGTCGCCACCCCGGCCGAGATGTGTGCGGCCAAAGCCGCCGGCCTCACCGTCCTGATGTCCATCGGCGGAGCCTCGGCCGGGATCGACCTGAGCTCGGGCGCCGTCGCCGACCGGGTCGTCGACACGCTCGTGACCCTCCTGAAGACGTACAACTTCGACGGCATCGACATCGACATCGAGACCGGACTCACCGGAAGCGGCAACATCAACGAACTCTCGGCCTCGCAGGCCAACCTCATCCGCATCGTCGACGGCGTGCTCGACCGGATGCCCGCCGGCTTCGGCCTGACCATGGCACCCGAGACGGCCTATGTCACCGGGGGCAGCGTGACCTACGGCTCGATCTGGGGCGCCTACCTGCCCATCGTCAAGAAGTACGCGGACAACGGCCGTCTGTGGTGGCTGAACATGCAGTACTACAACGGCAGCATGTACGGATGCTCGGGCGACTCGTACGAAGCCGGAACGGTCGCGGGCTTCACCGCGCAGACGGACTGTCTGAACACCGGACTGGTCGTCCAGGGCACCACCATTCGCGTTCCCTACGACCGGCAGGTCCCCGGACTTCCTGCCCAACCGGGAGCCGGCGGCGGATACATGCCGCCGGAAACCGTGGCGCAGGCCTGGCGCACCTACTCGGGCGGACTGAAAGGGCTGATGACCTGGTCGGCCAACTGGGACGGTTCACAGGGATGGACCTTCGGCGACAATGCCAGGGCTTTGCAGGGCCGCTGAATCCGGCCCGCGGGCGTGTCCGTGGACAACCCCATCCCCGATCCGTAGCGTGACGCGCAACGCAATCGGCTGTTCGATCGGCCCGATTGTGCCGAGACGCACGAATGAAACGTCCATGAATCCCGCGAAGGCCTCCGGCATCTCCGATCCCCTCGGCCGGCAATTCCCTTGCCACGCCCTTTCCCTCGCCCTCGAAGAACAGGGCGTGCGGGATGCGCAGAGAATGCGCCACCGGGTTTTCGTGGCAGACGCGAGACGGAGCCGAGGATGGAACGCATCGACAGGGCGGTGGCCGTCGTGGGCGTCGGCTGCCGGCTGCCCGGCGGCATCACGGACCTGGACGGCCTGTGGACCGCCCTGCGCGAAGGGCGCGACCTGGTCGGCGAGATCCCGGCGGACCGGTTCGACAAGAACCGTTTCGTCGACCCCGGCGCCGTCCGCCCCGGCCGGAGCCGCACCGCGGCCGGGGGCTTCCTCGACGACGTGGCCGGCTTCGACGCCGCCTACTTCGGGATCGCGCCGGACGAGGCCGTGCACATGGATCCGCAACAACGGCTGCTGCTCGAAATGGCCGTCGAGGCCCTGGACGACGCCGCTATCCCGGCCGAGTCGCTGGCCGGCTCGGACACCTGCGTCTTCGTCGGCATCTCCGACGCGGACTACGGCACCTTCCAGGCAGCGCTAGGGAACCACACGAGCCCGTACGCCGTGACGGGAGGCAGGCTCTCGATCGCGGCGAACCGCCTCTCGTACTGCTTCGACCTGCGCGGCCCGAGCCTGTCGGTCGACACCGCCTGTTCCTCCGCCCTGGTGGCCCTCGACCGGGCCTGCCGCACCCTGCTGGACGGCACCAGCCGCACCGCCCTCGTCGGCGGGGTCAACGTACTGCTCAACCCCTTCTCGTTCACGGGGTTCTCGCACGCGGGGATGCTCTCGCCGAGCGGCCGCTGTGCCGCCTTCTCCGCCGAGGCCGACGGATTCGTGCGGGCCGAGGGCGGGGGAGTGCTCGTCCTCAAACGGCTCGCCGAGGCCCTGGCCGACGGCGACCGGATCCACGCGGTGGTTGCCGGAACCGGCACCAACTGCGGTGGCCGCACCGGGGGTTTGACCCTGCCCGGCGCCGAGAGTCAGGAGGCGCTGCTGCGTTCCGTCCACCGGCAGGCGGGGGTGGCCCCGGACGACCTGGTCTACGTCGAGGCGCACGGCACCGGCACCGCTGTCGGCGATCTGGCGGAAGCGGGCGCGATCGGCCGGGCGCTGGGGCAGCGCCGCACCACCGGCCCGCTGCCCATCGGCTCGGTCAAGTCCAACCTGGGCCACCTGGAACCCGCCTCCGGCATGGCCGGTCTGCTCAAGGCGCTGCTGGTACTGCGGTACGGCCTGGCCCCCGCGACACTGCACGCCCGGCCGCTCAACCCGGACATCGACTTCGCCGGTCTCGGCCTGGCCCCCACCGTCGCCCCCGTGGGGCTGCCGCGCCGGGCGCGGGCGGCCGTGGGCGTCAACTCCTTCGGTTTCGGCGGGGCCAACGCCCACGCCGTCCTGACCGCGCCTCCGCGCCTGCCCGTCCAGCAGGAGCACGGCGCGGGCCCCGTACCGGTGGTGGTCTCCGCCCGGTCGCCCGAGGCGCTGCAGGAACTGGCCGCACGGGTCGCAGCGCGGCTGCGCCGGGCGACGGACGCCGAGTTCTACGACCTCGCCCACACCACCACCCTGCGCCGCAGCGCCCACCCCTACCGCGCCGCCGTCCTGGCCGTCGGCCCGCAGCAGGCGGCGGACCGGCTGGACCGGCTCTTCACGGACGCGCCCTCCGCCGCGGCCGAGGTCCGCAAGGCCGAACGGGACACGGTGGCCTACGTCTTCTCCGGCAACGACTCCCCATGGCCCGGCATGGCCGCCGACCTGATGCACACCGACCCCGTCTTCACCGCCGCCGTCGAGGAGACCGATGCCGCCCTGGCCCCGCACCTGGGCTGGTCGGTGGCGAAGGAACTGACCCATCCCGTCGCACCCCGCTGGCTGCGCACCGAAGTCGCCCAACCCGTCCTGTTCGCCGTGCAGATGGGGCTGGTCGCCGTACTGGCGGCCAACGGGATGCGCCCGGCGGCCGTCGCCGGGCACGGCGCCGGCGAGGCGGCCGCCGCCCTCGTCTCCGGCGCCCTGACCCTGGACCAGGCCGCCCAGGTGGTCGCCGAACGCAGCCGCACCCAGGCCGCCACCGTGGGCACCGGGCGGATGGCCGCCGTCGGACTGTCCGAACCCGAGGCCCGGCAGGTGCTGGCCCCCTACGGAACCGCCCTGGAGGTCGCAGGAATCAACAGCGACCGGGACGTCACCATTGCAGGGGACCCGGACGCGCTGGCCGCCCTCGGACTCCAACTCAAGGCCCGCAAGGTCCTCTTCCGCGACCTCGGCCTCGACTACGCCTTCCACAGCCGCGCCATGGACCCCATCGCCGTCCGGCTGTGCACGGCCCTGACCGGACTGACCCCCGCCGCCGCCCGGATCCCCTTCGTCTCCACCGTCACCGGAGCCCCACTGCCCGGCGAGGAGCTGACGGCCCGCTACTGGTGGCACAGCGTGCGCCAGCCGGTCCGCTTCGCCGACGCCGTGGTCCACCTCCTCGCGGACGCGGCCGACATCGTCGTCGAGATCGGCCCGCACCCGGTGCTGCACCCCCACCTGCGGCGCACCGGCGCCATCTGCATCCCGACCCTCCACCGCGACGGTGACGGCCCGCGCGAGACGGCCACCGCGGTCGCCTCCCTCGTCGCGGCGGGCGCCGCCGTGGACTGGCGCATGCACTTCCCCCGCCCGGGCCGCGTGGCGGACCTGCCCGGCTACCCCTGGCAGCACGAACGGTACTGGCACGGCACCCCGCAGGACTTCGTCCTCCGCACCAGCGGGACCGGGCAGCTCGACCACCCCCTCCTCGGCGAACGCCTCCCGGCACCGCACCCGTTGTGGCAAGGCGCCGTCGAGCCCCAGCTGGTGCCCTGGCTCGGCGACCACAGGGCCGCCGGAACCGTACTCATGCCCGCCGCCGCGTACGTCGAGACGGCCCTGTCCGCCGGACACCGCGCACTGGACCGGCCCGTGGAGGTGCGCCACCTGGAGATCGCCGGACCGCTGCAACTCGGCTGGCCCGACCCCGGCGGCGTCACGCTCCAGACCGCCGTCACCCCCGACGACGGCACACTGGCCATCAGCAGCAGCGAAGGCCGCGGCACCACCTGCCACCCCCTCGTCCGCGCCCAGGTCCGCACCCTGACCGGCACGGCCCCCGCCCCCATCGACCCCGACGCGATCCGCAGTCGCTGCCCCCGCACCGTGGCCGGGCCCGACCACTACCGGACCTGCCACCGCATCGGCCTCGACATCGGGCCGGCATTCCAGCTGCTGTGCGAACTGCACGTCGGAACGGACGAGTTGCTGGCCTCCTACGCGTACGAGGAACCGGGCGGCCCGTACACGGTGCACCCCGTGGTGCTGGACGCCCCGCTCCAGGCCACCGTCGCCCTCGCCGGACAGGGGACGGGCGACGGACGGTTCCACCTTCCGTCGGCGTTCGGCGCGGTACGGGTCTGGCGCACCCCCTCACCCGCCGGCCTCGTGCACCTGCGCCGGCGCAGGTGCACCGGGACCGAGTCCTGCTGGGACATCACCTACGCCGACACCGACGGCACCGTCACCGTGGAGATCGAGGGCTGCCGCACCCGGCACATCCACCACACCGATCACGTCCCCTCGGCGGTCCGGCACGCGGTCCTGCGCGCCGCCCCGCTCCCCGCAAGCCCGGCCGCCCCCTCCCCGCTGCCCCTGCCGCCGGACCTGATGGCGGCCGCCGCGGACCGGGCCGCCGCCTTGCGCACGGCCCTGGACGACACGGGATACGGCCGGTTCACGGCCGCCGTCGAGGAGACCGGAGCCCACTGCTGGCGCGCGGCCCTGGACGGGCTGCTCGCCGACGCCGGCCCCGGCGCACCGTTCCGCATCACCGACCTCGTCGCGCGCGGACTCCGGCCGCGGCACCGGCGGCTGGTCCGGCTGATGCTCCCTCTCGTCGTCCGGCACGGCCTCGTCGAGCCCGCCCGTGACGGCTACTGGCGGCTGACGGACACCGCACCGCGGCACATGACCCTGCTGCGCAGCCTGGTCGAGGACCACCCGGCCTTCCACTCCGAGACCGTCCTGCTCAACCGGCAACTGCGCCGGCTCCCCGAAGCCCTCCGCAACACCGCCGGACCGCTCGACGACACCGCGTACGAACAACTCCGCTCCACCGCCCCCGCACACCGCTTCACCCACGACGTCGCCCGGACCGTCATGCGCGACATCGTCCGGCGCTGGCCCGGGAACCGTCCCCTGCGCGTCCTGGAGCTGAGTGCCGGAACACATGCCCTCACCGCGGCCCTGCTGCCCCTGCTCCCGGCCGACCGCACCCGCTACACCTGCACCGGGAGCGACAGCAGCCGCCTCGGCCGCGCCGAACACCGTTTCGCCGACTGCGACTTCGTCGACCACCACGTCCTCGACCTGGATGCCGACCCCGTCGCCCAGGGCTTCCACGGCGGGGAGTTCGACCTCGTCGTCGCCGACGACGCCCTGCACACCGCCGCCGACCTGACCGCGGCCCTGCGCCGCCTCCGCATGCTGCTCGCCCCCGGCGGCCTGCTGCTCGCCACGGAACCGCACCACGCGCAGCGGCTCGGTCTTCTGGACGGCAGTACCGATGTCTTCTGGCAGCGCAGCGACCGCGCACTGCGCCCGCAACACCGGCTGCTGCCCTGGGACCGGTGGATGCGACTGCTGGGGGAATGCGGCTTCACCGGCACTGCGCGCATCGGCATCGAGGAACGCTCCGTCCTCCTCGCCGCCGCCGACCGGCCACCTGTGCCCGAGCCCGCCCTGCCGGAGCCGACTCCCGGCACTTCGTGGGTCGTTGCCGTCGAAAACCCCACCGACACGCCGACGGGCGACGCCCTGCGCGACCTGCTGGGTGGCGTCGGAACGGTCGTCGCAAACGACGATGCTGCCGTCTGGACAGCTCAACTGCCGTGCGAGGCAAGGGAACTGGGTGTCGCCTTCCTTCTCGACGGGCCCGACGGCACGGTCTCCCGGACGGCTGCTCGCGCTGTCGCCCTGCGGGTCCTGGCCGCCGTCCGTGCCGCGCTGCCGGACGAAGTGCACCCGCAGGTGTGGCTGATCACCCGGCCCGGCGGACCGTTCTCCGCGCCGGACCGACCAGGTCGTCCGGCCGACGAGCAGCCCGGTCCGCATCTGCGCCGGATCTCCCTGGACCGCAGTGGTGACCCGGCCGCCGACGCCCGTCGCCTGGCCCGTGAACTGCTCGCGCCCACCGGTGAGGACGAGATCGTCCTCACCCGGCGCGGCCGGTTCGTCCTCCAGGAGACCACGCGTCCCGACGGCGAGCCCGTGCCCGTCCGCGCCGGCACGCCGTACGTCCTGGACGTCCACATGCCGGGCCCGTCCCGTCGTCTGGTGTGGCGGGAGGCCGAGCCGCTCGTACCGGGGCCCGGCGAGATCCTGGTCGAGATGCGGGCCGTCGCGCTCGGCCACCGCGATCTCCTGCGGGCCGACGGACTGCTGCCGCCGGAGGCCGACGACGGCACGCCCTTGAACCGTGGCCTGGGCATCGAGGGCGCCGGCATCGTCCGGGCCGTCGGGCCGGGGGTGTCCTCGCCCGCGGTCGGCGACGACGTCTGCGGCATCATGCCGGCAGCGCTCGCCTCCCACACCGTCACCGCGGCGGACTCCGTCATCCGCATCCCCGACCGCATGAGCCACACCGAAGCGGCGACCCTTCCGGTGGCCTTCACCACCGCTCACGTCACCGTCGTCCACCAGGCCCGCCCGGCGCCCGGCGAGACGGTCCTGGTGCACGGAGGCGCCGGGGCCGTCGGTCTCGCCGCCCTGCAGTGCACCCGCGGCCTGGGCGCGCACGTCATCGCCACAGCCGGCAGCGAGACCGAGCGCGACCTGCTGCGCACACTCGGCGTCGAGCACGTCCTGGACTCCCGCGGCCTCGAATTCGCCCCGCACGTACGGGAACTGACGGGTGGACAGGGAGTGGACGTCGTCGTCAACTCCCTCAGCGGCGAAGCCGTCGCCCGGAGCCTCGACCTGCTGCGTCCCCACGGCCGCTTCATCGAACTCGGCGCGCACCCCCTGGTGCTGCGTCCTTTCCGGCGCAGCCTCACCGTCATCGGCTTCGACCTCGGCAGCGCCGTGCTCGACTCCGTACGGAGGCAGCAGACGGCCCGCGACCTCACGGAGCGGATCGCCTCCGGCGCGTACGGCCCACTGCCCCATTCCGTCCATCCGGCTGCCAGGGTGGAAGAGGCGTTCCAGCAACTTCAGTACTCCGGGCACACGGGCAAGGTCGTCGTGTCCTTCGGCCCGCCGGCCGAACCGGTCCTGGTCCCTGCCCGGCCGGTGTGAAGCCGGTGCATCCGAAGCGGCGGCTGTCCGGCCGGCGTCATGCGGTCCGGTGCGCCGGCGAGGAGTTGAGCAGTGCGAGCCCGGTGGGTGTGGGGGAGTGGAGCGCGGTGTGCCGATCGCGGATCGTGGTGATCAGCCCTGCCTCTCGCAGGACCGTGGCATGTTCGCTGGCGCTGGCCGGTGCGATGCGGGTGCTCGCGGCGAGCTCGGTGGTCGTGCAGCCGGGGCGCTCGGCGATGGTGTGCAGGACGGCGGCCCGCGTGCGGCCGAGCAGTGCGGCCAGGGTCGCGGGCCCGGCTGCCGACGGGGGTGCGGCGGGGAACAGGGGAGGGGCATCCGGTGCCGGGTGCACGGGGTAGGTGAGCATGGGCTGCGGCTCCGCCAAGGGGTCGAGCACCGGGGCCCGGATGCTGAACATCGAGGGGACGAGCAGCAGTCCACGGCCGCCGAGATACAGCTCGGCATCCGCCCTGGAGGCGGTGTCCACCTCCAGGACCGGCGGGTTCCAGCGCATGCGCCGGGGGTTGAGCCCGGCCAGCAACTGCTCGGCCCCGCCCCGGAGCAGGTGGCGGGCGCGCACCGCGCGGTCGGCGGCGATGTCCGCGCGGATACGGGGCCAATACGGTGCGATCGTGTGCTCGTGCACGACGGCCAGGCTGTCGTAGAGCTGCTGCAGCAGCAGGGGGTCGTCACCGAGACGGTGCGCCCAGGAGGGCAGCGGCTGACGTTCGGCGAACAGCCGGACCTCGTCGGTGATTTGCTGCAGGGGCACCGAACGCACCTTCTCCAGCAGCTCCTGCGGGCCCCCGGCCCAGCCGGGCACCAGGAAGTCGGGTGCCCATCCGTGCGGGGGAAGCAGGTCCACCACCATGCGGGCCTGCGGCGGGAGCCGGGTCAGGACGGCGTGCCGCCAGGCGCTGAGGTGCAGCGGCCGGGTGGGGAACTGCAGGACCCGTAACGCGACGCCGAGTTCGAGCAGGGGGCGCGGTGCGTCGTCGACGCGGACGCGGGCCATGTCCTCGACGGTGAAGTGGATGCGATAGGTCAACGAAGGCTCCCCTCCGTGATGTCGCCCGGAAGACATGCAGATTGTGGCCATCCGCCCTTCTTCGGGCCAGCCCGAAAGTGGACGACATCACGTGACAAGGCGGTGAGGCTGGGACCTGCACGGCACTGCATCGTTTCGTTCGCTGCAGTCGTTCCACTCGTTCCACTCCAGGGGAGGAAACCATGAGGATCGGTCCCTTCGCGGCGGCCGCGGTCCTGGCCGGATCGCTGGTCGGAGTCGGCGCCCTGAGCACGACTGCGGTGGCGGCCCCGGCCCACTTCACCTGTGCCTACACGAATGCCGAGCCCATGCTGTCGGAGGGGGACACCGGTGCCGCGGTCAAGCAGGCCCAGTGCCAGCTCAACAGCGTCCTGGACCGGCACGTGACGGTCGACGGCATCTTCGGGTCGGGCACCAGAAGCGCGACCGTCGCCTTCCAGCAGTGCGCCGGGCTGTCCGCGGACGGCATCATCGGCCCGAACACCTGGGCCCAGCTGGACCGTTGGTGGAGCAGCGACATCGACTGCCACAAGTGACTTCGAAGGTCACCATAGGCGGCCGCTCCGCTCGGCGGGGCGGCCGCTGCACCAGGTCATTCACCTCATCGCCGTCGGAGGACCGCCATGAGACGCCCGCGCATCCGTACCACCACCGTCTCCGCCCTGCTCGCCGCCGCCCTCCTGCCCGTTGGCGCTGCCCACGCCGCCGCGCAGCGGGCGCCCTCCGCAACCCACGTGTGCAACTACACCGGGGAGTGGTCGTCCCGTCCCACCGGCCCGGTGCTGCTCCAGCTCCAGTGCTATCTCGGCCACGACCTGACGGACTTCGCCCCGCCGTTCGAGCCGGTGTACGGACCCGTGACACGGAGCGCGGTGCTCCGCTTCCAGGGGTGCGACAACCTGGGGGCGGACGGTGTGCTCGGCCCGCGCACCTGGTACGAGCTCGAGCGTGTTGCCGACAGCGGCGTTCCCGTGTGCTGAGCGGTAACGCGGCGGAAGGCGAGTGGAAGAGATTTTCCAAAAAGCGACTCCCCGCCGGCCCGATGGCTGAATCACACTCACCCCATGAAGATCCACAAGCCCATCGGGCGGCAGATGAGGGAACGGGCCGTGCGCGCGAAGGCGGCCGTCGCCGCGACGGCCGCGGCCCTTCTCGTGTCGGGCACGCTCATATCGGGCGCGCCGTCCGCCCACGCCGACACCCCGGCGGCCCCGCCGAGGATGACCGACGGTTCCGGACTGACCCAGGTCGGCGAGGCCACCGGAACCGCCACCAATTTCGTGATCACCGTGCGGACCGCCGCGGTCGCCGGGGAGCACCGCATCCGGATCCTGCTGCCGGACGACTACGCGACCGCGCCCGCGAAGCGCTACCCGGTCCTCTACTTCCTGCACGGCGCGTCCGACGACCCGGCCAACCCGGGCCTCGCCTACCCCGCCCTCGCCGCGACCCAGAAGATGATCACAGTGATCCCGGACGGAGGCCGGCGGGGCTGGTACACCGACTGGCGCGACCAGAACTCCGCAGCCGGTGCGCAGAAATGGGAGACCTTCCACATCGGCCAAGTGCTCCCGTTCATCGACGCCAACCTCCGCACCATTGCGGATAAGAAGGCGCGGGCCGTCGCCGGCATCTCGATGGGCGGCTTCGGCGCCCTGCACTACGCCCAGCGGCACCCGGACCTTTTCAGCCAGGTCGCCTCGCTCTCCGGCGCCGATGACCTCTCGGTGAACCACCTCGTCATCCGGGGCGCCGTCGTCGCCACCCTCACCAACGCCGGCGCACCGTTCTGCGGTTCCAGCTCCGGCACCACCTGCGCCCTCGACTTCGGTCCCGCGGTGGCCGGCGACGCAGTCTTCGGCTCGCCGTACCCGGTGTTCAACGCCGACCGGTTGTGGAACGAGGCGGACCCCTCCTCCCACATGGGCATCCTGGCCGACGCCGGCATCGGCGTCGCGCTCTACACCGGCAACGGCAACGGCAGCCCCGCCGACGCGGAGTTCTGGGCGGAGTCGGCGACGGTGCACGCCAAGAACGCCCTGGACGCGCGTGGATACCCGGTCCACTACGTGAACTACGGCAACGGATCGGGCTGGGGCACCACCTGCAAGGGCGGCCACGACAGCGGCTGCTGGACGCAGGACCTCACGGACTACGTCCCGCGCCTGGAGGCGGCGTTCGCCTCGGCACGCTAGGCCGTGTCCGGCGGATCTTCGTGCCCCGTCAGGGGCGCGGGGAACTGCGCGACCGGCCAGGACGCTCCCGCAGTCGAGGTGCTCGGGGCTTCGCCCCGGACCCCTGGGTGGTGCGTCGGCTGCAGGCCGTCGATGGCTGATCGCGCAGTTCACCGCGCCCCTGACGGGGCGCGTCACGCTTAGCATGCTGCCATGCGCGACGGCACCCCTGACGCAACGCACCGTGTCCGCCTGAGCCGGACCTTCGACGAGGACGCCGAGCTGTACGACCGGGCCAGGCCCGGGTATCCGCCTGAACTGTTCGACGACCTCGCCGAGACGGCCGGTACCGGCCCCGGCTGCCGTGTCCTGGAAGTCGGGGCCGGCACCGGCAAGGCGACCTTGCCGCTCGCCGAACGCGGGTGCCGGATCACCGCCGTCGAACAGGGCGCGAACATGGCCGCCGTCGCCCGGCGCAAACTGGACCGGTTCGGGGCCGTGAAGGTCGTCACGGCCGGCTTCGAGACCTGGCCGCTGCCCGAGGAGCCGTTCGACGTGGTCGTGTCGGCGACCGCGTTCCACTGGATCGATCCCGCAGTGCGGATGGTCAAGGCCGCCGACGCGCTGCGGCCCGGTGGCGCCCTCGCCGTGGTCGACAGTCAGCATGTGGCGGGCGGCAGCGAGGAGTTCTTCGCCGAGGTCCAGGACTGCTACGAGCGTTTCGACCCGGCCACCCCTCCGGGGCTGCGGCTTCCTGCCGCAAAGGACGTCGACACCTCGGAGTACGCGGACGAGGTCGCACGCAGCGGTCGGTTCGGCCCCGTCGCCTTCCGGCGCTACGAGTGGGACCTGACGTACACCACAGCCGCATACCTGGACGTGCTGCGGACCTACTCCGGCCACCGGGCATTGCCGCCGCAGGCCAGGGAGGGGCTGCTGGGGTGCATTGCCGCACTGATCGACACGCGGTACGGAGGCCGGGTCACCAAGCGGTATCTGACGGAGCTGCGGGTGTCGCGAACGGTCCCATCTTCTCGGTGACCACGAGCCCGGCCGTGCCACGGACGGGCTCGTCGTCACGCACCGCGCTGTGGGCTCGTCGTGTCGAAGCGGAGCACTGCGTCGACGTCGCGGCGCAGGGACCGGACAGCCGGAGGTGCGGCGTAGGTGAGCCGGAACAGCAGGAGCTCGGCCTCGTCCGGCCTGCGGGGGACGATGGCGGTGAACCTGGTGCGCAGGGTACGCAGGGTGTCCGTCTCGGAGGCGTCGAGCCCGGCGCCGCCGCCTCGTTCGGCGCGGGCGAAAAGGTAGAGGAGGGAGGACAGGGGCTGGAGCCCCAGGCCGAGGGAGGTGGCGGTGAGCCAGATGCGTTGCAGCGCGCGGCCGCCGTGGACGTAGGCGCGGGGTTCCGTACCCCGGACGGTCAGGCAGCCGATGGCCGAGGAGGCGGCAACGGCCTTGCGGGCGCCTTCCTCGAATGCCGCACCGCCGCCGATCCGGCGGATGAGGGCGAGGTTCGACCAGTGCCGGGCCATGTGGACGCCGGCGAGGTCGACGTCGTCGAGACCGAGCGTGGTGACATCGAGGCCGTCCCGGGTGCGCTGTGCCTCTTCGGGGCCCCAGCGCAGTTCGCCCATCATGTCCCGGTGCAGCTGTGGGGAGAGCATCCGCAGCCGGTCGCCCGCCCCCAGGATGCGGCCTGCTTCGTCCAACTGGGGGCGGTCGGTGACGAGATGGAGCCGAGTGCCGTTCTCGGTGGCGCAGTCCGTCAGTGCTGCGGCGTGCGCCTCGGCGAGCGGGCGGTCCGGACCGGGATTGCGGTTGGTGGTCCGCTGCTCGATCCAGTCGAACAGGGCAGGGCGCGGGGTGTGGGCCGCTCTGGAGAAGGCCAGCCGGCAGACGAGGCCGGGGTCGGCAGGATCGGGGAAGGTGCGCGCATGGCAGGCCCATCCCGAGGCCTGGGCGGCGAGGTGAATGTTCTCCACTGCCGCACCGATGGCCAGGTGGGTGGCGGACCTTTCGAAGTCGAGCAGGGTCGGTGGCTGTGCGTCGTCGATGCGGCAGTCCAATTCACCGCCGCGTGCGGTGAATTGCCAGGGCTGGCTGTTGCCACCGGACGGTGCCAGGATTCCGTGGGCGACCAGGCGGCGGATCCCCTCCTCGCCCAGGGCGTCGCTTCCGGGATCGGGCAGGAGGAGTGTGGCGGGGACCGCTTCCGGGGCGGGTTCCGGTGCGGGAACCGGTGCGGTCACGGGGGCCTGCGTTCCTGCGCGGATCAGGTCGCCGGGATCGACGAAATAGCGGCCCGAGGCGGTGAACCGGCCGAGGAGGAGGCGGCGCGCGGTATCCGTGACCAGCGCGGCGTCGAGGGCCACTCCGGAGGCGAGTTGGGGCCACGAGGAGATGGTGCTGCCGATTTCGACCAGCGAGGGGACGAAACGCTCGGAGGGCTCGTCCTGCCCCAGGATCCGCAGGACGTAGGGGACTTTCTCGCGGGTCGACATGGCCTTGACGTCGGCGGCCGCCACATCGTCCAGCAGCCCGTGCAGGAGCGGGCGGCCGGGTTCGCGGTCGAACCGTTCCACGTCCAGCATGCCGCGCTCATTGGTCTCCATCAGGACGGGGATTCCGAGCGCACGGGCGCGTTCACGGGCGTGGATCTTGAGGTACAGGTCGTCGCATTCCTCGACGAGCAGGTCGGTGCGGCCGCCTCCGACGAGGAATGCATCGACGTTCTCCTCGGTCAGCCCGTCCGGCCAGACGGCGATGTCGAGGTAGGGGTCGATCTCGTACATCTGCCGTGCGGCGATGACGACTTTGGGCAGGCCGATCTCCGCGACCGAGGCGCGGAGCCGGTTGATGTTCGACAACGCGAGGCTGTCGAAGTCGGCGAGCCGGAACCGGGTGCCCACGCCTTCCTGGGCGAGGGTGACCGCACTTGCGGCACCCACCGAGAGGCCGATCACGGACAGGGTCTTCTGCGCCAGGAGACGTTGCTCCGTTGCCGTGATCTTGTAGCGGTTGCGGGACTGCCGGAGCTCGCGGTACTCGGCCCGGGGAAGAACGTGGACGAGCTGCCGCGACCACGGGTACCACACCCACGTGCCGTACATCGCCGGACGCCGTCCCCCGAGGTGACCGGCGACCGCCGAGGCCAACTCGTCGTTGTCCGGCCGCCAATCGGGCCGTCGGGCGGTGAGGAGTTCCGCCAGCTGTTCGGCGAGCGTGTCCCGTACCGAGGTGACGGCACCGTGTTCGAGCAGCTCGGCCAGGGCGGAATGCTGCTCCGGATCGGCCGGTGCGTACAACTCGGGACGCCACGGAGCTGTGGCGTCGGCGGGCTCGGTGAGGGCGTCGAGACGGGTTTCGAGGTTCATCGGGTGCCTGTCGGTGCCGTCGTCGACAACTGCGGGGCGGTGAAAAGCCGGAGGCCGAGCCGTTCGGCTGCCGTGCGGATCACGTCGGCAGGTATGCAGGGAGCCCGGTCCAGGGCGCAGCTCAGCAGCGTCATCGCCTCGGTCAGCCGCTCCTCGCGGCGGCGGACGGCCTCGACCTTGTCGATGGAGTAGTACGAAGTGACCCCAGGAAACGGCCTGTCGGGCAAGGGACGGTCGTGTCGGAAGCGGTAGCCGCACCACTCGTAGGCCCTGACGCGTTCCGCGGCGCAACTGCCACAGACCACGGTCGCCCCCAGCCTCTGTGCCGTCACGGTGGCGACGACGACCAGCAGGGTGCCGAGATGGCGACCGCTCCAGTCGCTCTCCACCCACAAGCCGCAGATCTCCGCCACCGACTCCCCGGCAGTCAGCCCGTCCGCCAAGGCCCGGTCGAACTCCTCGCTCGCGAGGTGGATTTCGGAGGGCAGCCGACCCGCAATTCTCCGGTGGATGCGGATTCCGCCGACGAGCCTTCCCACGTCGTCGAACGCCGCAAGACAGCTCAGCGGGTCGAGAGTGGTGCGCGCATCCGTGCCCCCGTACTGCGTCATCGCCTCGTAGCCGAGCCGGGCATAGGCGCGCTGCTGCGCATCGAGACAGGCACGATGGGCGGGTTCGTCGAACAGGGCGTCGAGCAGCCGGATGTGCATCGGGAATACCTCGAAGCGTGGGGTCGGCCCGGAGCGCGGCACGGCTCGGGGCAAGGCCGAAAACTACGGGTCCGCCCTGCGGCCGACCACGTGATTTTCGGTCATGTGCGCCGCCCTGATGGTGCGTTCCCGAGCCGGTACGCTCGGCCGTGAGGCAGGGACGGCCCCGGCAGGAGGGCAGAACAGAGTGGTCACGGACCGGCATGCTCACTCGATGACGTACACCGATGCCGATGCGGCGCGGCACTACGAGCAGGCCCTCGGCAGCCTGCTCCACTTCCGCGAGGAAGTCGCCGCCGAGGCCGGGGCGGTGCTCCAGGCCTCGCCCCGGTCCGTCATGGGGAACGTCTTCCGGACGTACCTCGGCCTGCTGGGCACGGAGGAGAAGGACGCGGCCGAGGCGGCCACGGCTTTCGAGGCGCACCGCCGGGACGTGCCTCCTGCCGACCTGACCCCGCGGGAACGCATGCACGTCGAAGCGGCCTCCTGCTGGCTGGGCGGTGACATGCACCAGGCGGGGCGCATCCTCGCCGAACTCGTCGTGGCGTACCCGAAGGACGCCCTCGCGCTCGCGGTCGGCCACCAGATCGACTTCTTCACCGGCAACGCCACGCTGCTGCGCGACCGCATCGGCGGTGCCCTGTCCGCCTGGGACGCCGACGATCCGCACTACGGCCTGCTCCAGGGCATGTACGCGTTCGGCCTGGAGGAGGCCGGGCACTACACCCAGGCCGAGCGCGTCGGCCTGGAGGCCGTGGAACGCAACGCGCGCGACGTCTGGGGCATCCACGCCGTCGTGCACGCCTACGAGATGCAGGGGCGGCACGAGGACGGCATCCGCTACCTCGACGCCCGCACGGACGACTGGTCGACCGGCAACTACCTCAACGTGCACAACTGGTGGCACTACGCGCTCTATCTGCTGGCTACCGGCCGCACGGACGGAGTCCTGGCCGTCTACGACGACGCCGTGCACCACGAGGGCTCGGCCGGGGCGGCCATGGAACTCCTGGACGCTGCATCGCTGCTCTGGCGGCTGTACTTGGCGGGCACCGACACCGGTCACCGCTGGCCCGC
This sequence comes from Streptomyces sp. NPDC002536, assembly GCF_053594995.1. Classification (NCBI taxonomy): domain Bacteria; kingdom Bacillati; phylum Actinomycetota; class Actinomycetes; order Kitasatosporales; family Streptomycetaceae; genus Streptomyces; species Streptomyces sp. NPDC002536. Next base: position 102,044 of record NZ_JBSFWU010000008.1, on the reverse strand, counting down.
ACTGGCCGACGCCTGGGCGCAACGACGCGACGGCGCCTACTACGCCTTCAACGACGTCCACGCCGTCATGGCCTACGTCGGAGCCGACCGCATCTCCGATGCCGAACGGCTCGTCCGAGACCGCGAAGCATGGTTGCGCGGCGCCGGCGCCGGCGCCGGCGCCGGTCGTCCGGAGCCGTCCAACGTCGCGATGACCGCGGAGATCGGGCTGCCGGTGTGCCGGGCGCTCGTGGCGTACGGGCAGCGGCGCTACGCCGATGCGGTCGACCTGCTCGTGCCCGTACGGCACCGCCTCCACGGCTTCGGCGGCAGCCACGCCCAACGGGACGCCGTGCAGAGGACTTTGGTCGAGGCTGCCCTGCACGCCGGACGCCAGGACCTGGCCCGCACCCTGCTGAGCGAACGCCTCAACCTGCGCCCCCAGTGCCCCTACAGCCGGGACGCCCGGGCCCGCCTGCAGCGCTCATGGCGCTTCTCGCAACCACCGGTTCCTGCCAGTGGCACGTCCACCTGAGCAACGCCTGGAACGACGCGAGGAGCCGCTGCCCGGATCCGTGCCGCCCCGGTGCCCTGGACGATCGAACCGGCACGCGTTGTGCTGCTCGTTTACGACCTGCGCGCCTCGCCTTCTCACCCACCGGCGGCGGCCGGCCCCCCCCGTCGAAGGGAGGGGCCGGTCCTGTCGACGGGCGGCGTCAGGCCGCTCGGCGCCGGCGGCGCAGCACCGCCACGGCTGTGCCCGAAGCCGCGAGGGCGATCGTGCCGAAGGCGGCGGGGAGCCATGAGGTGGAGGTGGCGGTGTCGGGCCGCTGCCCGGCATCCTCGGCCAGGGCGTAGCCGCCGGCCAGGCCCTTGCGGTCGTAGGACGAGCCGGCGAGTTTGTCGCCGTAGCGCTTGGCGACGAGCTGCTGGTAGGCGGCGAGCGTGACGTGCGGCTCGCCCTGCAGGGCTGTGGAGGCCTCCTTGTTGAGGGGTTCGACGGTCCCGGCGCCCGTCAGCCGGTACCAGGCGTGGAGCTGCGGTTCCAGGAACGTGCGGGCCTGCTCGGTGCCGCGCTCGGCGGCGCCGATGTCCGCCTCGCCGTCGCGGATGCCGGCCAGGTGCCAGGAGCCGCTGCCGGGCCTGGGCATCAGGAACACGGCCGCCTGGTGGCCGTCGGCGGCCGAGACGCGGGAGGCGAGGCCGGACAGTCGCAGTGCCGTACCGGCGGTGGGCCTGGTCTTGCCGGTGACGAACTCGGGGGCGAGTTCGTACAGGGGTACCGGCTTGTCGAGGTCGAAGTGCGGTGCCGCAGCGGGCTGTTGTGCGAGTCCGCGCCGGTCGCCCCCGGCCGTCCCGCCGTCCGCGCCGGCGGCCGGGGCCGGGTGTCCGGTGGCCGTCAGGAAGCGGGACACGGTGGAGTGGACCTGGTCGGAGCGCAGAACCTGCTGGGCGGCGGCGTAGTCGGAGGCGGCGGGCGCGGCGGGTCCGTCGGCGGCCTGCGCGGGGCCGACCGCGCACAGGGCGGCGACGGCAGTGGCCGCGCACAGGGTGATGGCGCGTCTGGTCGTACGGTACATGGTCGGTGGTCTCCTCAGCCCTGGATGCCGGTACGCGTGTGGGTCCACCGGAAGGAGTTGTTCCCGGAGTAGGTGGAGTAGTCCCACCACGTGTAGGTCTGCGTGCTCGGCCAGGGATCGCCGACCGCGATCATGTTGCTGTTGCCGTCGTAGCCGTAGATGACGTTCATGTGGCCGCCGCCGGAGGTCCAGCCGATACGGACGGCGAACGGACGCCCGTTGGCGATCTCGTTCTGCGTCTCGGAGAAGGACGCGTTGCGGTAGAGGTCGCGGCCGCTGTTGCGGAAGCCCATGTTGGCGAGGCCGTTGGCCATGTCGCCGAGTGTCGCGGGCCGGTTGTTGCAGTCGAGGCCGCCGTTGCCCTGGGCGGCCAGGCGGCAGAAGTCGTACTGGTTGTACTTGGTGTAGCCCCAGTAGTTGGCGATGGTCAGGCCGGAGGCGTCCCAGCACCACTGGTCGCGGACCTGCTTCTGCATGCCGATGTTGAGGACCTTCTGGGCGGCGGGGCGGCTGGTGCCGCAGACCGGCAGGCCGCCGGTGTCCTCGCGGATGAACGCGTCGGCGAGGTAGTAGCTGCCGGACCAGATCCAGCGGGAGTTGTTCTCGACGACGTCGCCGGTGGTGCGGCACGCCATGGGGATGCGGTCGCCGGGCCGGGAGGTTCCGGTGACGCCGGCGGACAGCGACGGCTGTGAACGCTGGTTGACGGTGGCGAAGTTGCCCTGCCCGCCGACGACCGTTCCGGTGGCGGCGGCCTGGGCCTGGGGACCTAAGGCCATCAGCAGCCCGCCGGAGAGGGTGGCTATGAGGGCGGAACGCAGCGCCTTCTTGCGCGCTGGTATGCGGAATCTGTGCATGGGGGGTTTCCTTGGTCGTGCTGAGACGTACTGAGACGTACTGAGGCCGTGCTGAATCTGTGCGCTTCCTGTGTGGGGCGAGGGGGTGGCGGGAAGTGTGCCAGAACAGATGTGCCGTCAGGCAGTCATGATTTCGAGGCGGGATGCGGCCGAGGCGTCCGAGGATGAGGCGGGAGGGAGTGGACGCCGGGCAACTGACTCCGGAGTCAGCAGCCTTACCGGCCGGAAACAAATGGTCCGATCCAAGTCCCGCTGTTTTCCGTTCCGTTGCTTAATGAGATCGTTATCTTGGAACGGATGAATCCGGTTGTGTGCACTGGCCCTGAGTGGCGGCACTGTCACCCACGATCACTCCGACGGGAGCACGAGACATGGATCTGCGCGGCGCGAAGGTGTTGTTGACCGGGGCCACCGGCGGCATCGGGCGGGCACTGGCGGTGGGCCTGGCGGCCCGCGGCGGCGAGGTGGTGCTCACCGGGCGCCGCACGGACGTGCTCGAGCCGCTGGCCGAAAGACTGGGGGGCCGGGCCATTCCTGCGGATCTGTCCGACCGGGACGCGATCGGGGAACTCCTGCAGGAGGCGGGCGAGATCGACGTGCTCGTGGCCAACGCCGCGCTGCCGGGGGCGGGTCTGCTGTCCGACTACTCCATCGACCAGATCGACCGCGCGCTCGACGTCAACCTCCGCGCGCCCATCGTGATGGCGAAGCTGGCCGGTGAACGCATGGCCGCCCGGCGCCGCGGCCACCTGGTCTTCATCTCCTCGCTGTCCGGAAAGGCCGCGTCCGGGCAGACATCCCTCTACAACGCCACCAAGTTCGGGATGCGCGGCTTCGCCCTCGCGCTCCGCGAGGACATGCGGCCCCACAACGTCGGTGTCTCGACGGTGTTCCCCGGCTTCATCAGGGACGCGGGCATGTTCGCCGACTCCGGCGCGACCCTGCCCCGCGGAATCGGCACACGTTCACCGCGGGACGTGGCGCGCGCGACCGTACGGGCCGTCGAGCAGAACCTCGCCGAGGTGGACGTGGCCCCGCTGAGCCTGCGCCTGGCGACCCTCGTCGGCGGCGTCGCCCCCGGCCTGGCAGCCGCCGTCCAGGGCCGTTTCGGCGGTGACAGGATCACCGCACAGCTTGCCGAGGGGCAGCGCGACAAACGGTGAGCGCTCCGCGGGGGCAGTGCGTCGACTGCGGGCTCGTCGTGGCTGGTCGCGCCCACGCGGCGGAGCCGCATATGTAGGCGCCCCGCGCCCCTTCGGGGCGCGGCCAATCAGCGCAGGCGCTGCTCCCAGTCCTCCGGTACGCGCCCCTGCGGTCCCGGGACGGGCTGGTCGGCGGGGTGGCAGGTCGGCGGGGCCAGGTCGGGACCGTCGTAGAACTGCTCGGTCCCGGCGTCCCAGAACCAGTCCTCCCCGGGCTCGAAGCTGGTGAGGAACGGGTGGCCGGCCTCGCGCGCGTGCTGGCTTGCGTGCTGGGCCGGGGAGGAGTCGCAGCAGCCGATGTGGCCGCAGGCGGCGCAGCGCCGCAGGTGGAACCACCAGCCGGGGCCGTCGTCCGCCAGGCACTCGGCGCAGCCGTCCCCGCCCGGGGGCACCGAGGGGTCGATGCCGGGAATGCCACGGTCGTCGGGCATGATCCGTCTCCTTCGCAGCGCCGCGCATCCCCATTGTTGCTCCGTCCCCCGCGCACCGCACACGCGATGTGCCGGGCAGAGGGACACTGGAGGGGCCTGGAGCAGCAGTGGGGCTGGTGAGGCTGATGAGTACGAACAGCAGCGCGCGGATTCCGGCCGGGCCCGCCGTGGACACGACGGATCCCTACCAGCGGATCGCGCAGACCTTCCCCCGGCTCACCGACGAGCAGGTGGCCCGCACCCGCTGCTTCGGGCAGGTCGAGGACCTCCGGGCCGGAGCCCCGCTGTTCCGGCGCGGGGACCTGAGCGCGGACTTCTTCCTCGTCCTGGAGGGCAGCATCGAGGTCTACCACCGGGCCCTCGACGGCACGTGCCAGGTCATCACCGTGCACGACCCCTACCAGTTCACCGGTGAACTGGACCTGTTCAACGACCGGAAAACCCTGGTCAACGGCCGGATGGGCGAGGACGGCCGGGTCGTGCGCCTGCACCGTCCGCAGTTCCGCCGGCTGCTGGCCACGGAACCGGACATCGCCGAGATCGTCATGCGTGCCTTCATCCTGCGCCGCCTCGGCCTGATCCAGCACGGCCAGGCCACCGTGCTGGTGGCAGGCCCGCCTGCCACCGCCGACACGCTGCGGGTGCTGCGGTTCCTGGAGCGCAACGGCTACCCGGTCACCGTCGTCGACCCGGCGGGCGGGCCCGACGCCCGCGAACTGCTGGTCCGTTACGGTCTGGACGGCCGCGCGGTGTGGCCGGTGGTGGTCTACCGGCCGGACCGGGTCCTGGAGAACCCCACCAACCGGGAACTCGCACAGCACCTGGGCTTCGCCGAGACACTGGACCCGACCGCCGTGTTCGACCTGGCCGTGGTCGGCGCCGGCCCCGCCGGACTGGCCACCGCGGTCTACGCCGCCTCGGAAGGCCTGCGCACCGTGGTGCTGGAGGCCGAGGCGCCCGGCGGCCAGGCCGCCACCTCCTCGATGATCGAGAACTATCTGGGCTTCCCCACCGGGGTCACCGGCCAGGCACTGGCCGGGCGCGCCCAGGTGCAGGCGCAGAAGTTCGGTGCCCGCATCGTCCTGCCGCGCCGGGTGGTGGGCCTGGACTGCAGCCGGAGGCCCTACACGGTCACGCTGGAGGACGGCGCCCAGGTGCAGGCCCGGTCGGTCGTCGTGGCCACCGGTGCGCGCTACCGCCGTCTGGACCTGCCCGGTCTGACACGGTTCGAGGGCAACGGCATCCACTACGCCGCCACCCCCACGGAGGCCGGCCTGTGCGAGGACGAGGACGTGGTGGTCGTCGGCGGGGCCAACTCCGCCGGCCAGGCAGCCGTGTTCCTGTCCCGGCACGCCCGGAGGGTCCACATGCTCATCCGCGGTCCGGGCCTGTCCGGGAGCATGTCCCGTTACCTCCAGGACCGTATCGAGGCCACCGACCGCATCGTGGTGCATCCGCACACCGAACTCACCGGCCTCGACGGCGAGGAGCACCTGAGCCGGGTGCAGTGGACCGACAACCGGACCGGCTCCGCGGAGACCCACCCGATTGCCAACGTCTTCCTGATGCTCGGAGCCACCCCCAACACCGACTGGCTGAGCGGCTGTCTGGACACGGACCACAAGGGGTTCGTCCGCGTCGGAACGCAGGTCACCGACCGCCGGGCGTATCCCGACGGCGGGCAGCCGGCCGGCTTGGAGACCAGCCTGCCCGGCGTCTTCGCGGTCGGCGACGTGCGTTCCGGGTCCGTCAAGCGCGTCGCCTCCGCCGTCGGCGAGGGCTCCGTCGTCGTCTCCGCCGTGCACAACTCCCTCACCGCCACGGACCGGCGTTCGAGCGGCCACGTCAGGTGATCTGCCGCCGCACCAGCTCGTGGAACAGACCGGCCGTGTCGGCGAGGAGTTGGACAGGCGTTCCCTGCTGGACGATCCGGCCCTCCGACATCACCACGACCCGGTCGGCGTCCATGACGGTGGAGAGCCGGTGGGCGATCACGATGCGGGTGGCCCGCAGGGCCCGGGTGGAGTCGATGACGATGCGCTGGGTCTCGTTGTCCAGCGCGCTGGTCGCCTCGTCCAGGAACAGGATGCGCGGCTTGCGGACGAGTGCCTGGGCGACCATCAGGCGCTGGCGCTGACCGCCCGAGACGGCACCGCCGCCGTCGGACAGCATGGTGTGCATGCCCATGGGCATGGCCCTGATGTCGTCGGCCAGGCCCGCCGACTCGGCGGCCTCCCACGCCTCTTCGAGCGAGAAGCTCTCGGCCCCGCGGATGCAGTCGAGGATCGACCCCGAGAAGGGCTGGGCGTTCTGCAGGACGACGCCGCACTGGCGGCGGACGGCGGCCCGGTCGAGGGCCGCCAAATCCTGGCCGTCGTACAGGACGCTGCCGGTTGCCGGTTTGTCGAAGCCGATGAGCAGGCGCAGCAAGGTCGATTTGCCGCAGCCGCTGGCCCCGACGATCGCGACGAACTCGCCCGGCTGCACCCGGAACGACACGTCGTCGAGGACGAGCGGGCCGTCATCGGCGTACCGGAAGCTCAGGTTGTGCACCTCCAGGGCGCCGCTCAGTGTTCCCGGCCGGACACTGGAGCCGCTCACCTCCGGGGTCTCCCGGAAGAGCGGCCCGACCCGCTCGAACATCGGCTGCACGGCGGCAGCCGAAAGGAGCGCACCGGTCAGCTGGGTGACCGACGACAGCAGCATCGTCACGGCGGTGCTGAAGGTGAGGAACGCGCCGGCGGACATGCTGCCCTGCGCCGGTCCCGCCAGCAGCACGAACATCACGAGCGTGGACAGCGGCAGACACACCGCGTTGAGCACCGTGACGACGTTCTTGATCCGGCCGATGCGCTGCTGCAGCACCCGGGTCCGGGCGAACTCCTTCGCCCAGGCGGCGTACGCGAAGCTCTCGGCGGCGGCCACCCGCAACTTGGGCAGTCCGCGCAGGGTCTGGAAGGCGCGGTTGTTGAGCTTGTCCTCGAGCCCGATCAACTGCCGCTGGTAGCGCAGCTGCCACAGTCCCAGACCCAGGAAGGCCGTGGCGATCACGAGCAGCATCGCGATCGCCGCCAGCGCCAGCGGCACACTGTAGGCGAGCAGCAGGACGAGGTTCACCGCCCCCACCGTGCTCGCCTGCACGGTCACCGAGCCGATGCCGGACAGCACGCGCCGGATGGAACTGATGCCCATGGCCGCGCCGGCCAGTTCGCCGGTGGAGCGGCCGGTGAAGAACCGCGTCGGCAGGCGCAGCAGCCGGTCCCACACGGCGGGTTGCAGGGTGGCTTCGATACGGCCCTCCAGACGGAGGACGGAGATGTTCTGCAGCAGCATGAAGGCGGCCGAGACGACACCGGTGGCGACGAGCGCCAGAGAGGTCTGCACGATGAGGTCGTTCGCGGCCTGGGGGACGTACGAGCCGAGCACCTTGCCGGTGGCGACGGGCACGAGCGCGCCCAGGCCCACCGCGACCAGCCCGCCCAGGAGCAGGGAGCGCAGCTCCCGCGCCGTCCCGCGCAGGCTGAAGCGCAGCAGCCGCAGCAGGCTCAACTCGCCGTCGGGCAGCGGGCGGTAGAACATGACGGCGCGCGGCGCGAAGGCGGCCTCGTCGGCCTTGCCGACGCGTTCGTGTGTGCCGGTGGCGGGATCGACGGCCTGATAGCCCCCGCGCCGCCACAGCAGCGCCACCGGTGTCTCGTCGTCCGCGCGCCGGCCCACCAGGGGCCCGTTGTCCTCGCGCCACCAGCGGCCGTCGAGCCTGACGGCGCGGGTACGGATCCGGGAGGCGAGCGCGATGCGCTCGACGGGGTCCACGGGCCCGGAGCCGGCGGCGCCGCTGTCGCCGGGCCCTGCCAGGGTGATGCCGGCCTCGTCGGCGACCAGGCGGCACACGGCGAACGTCGCGTCGTCCCCCGTGTCGCGGTGTGCGCTGCCACGGGAACGGCCGATGGAGGCCAGCAGCGCCCGGTCGGCCTGCGCGCGGGCGGCCTCGCCGGCCTCGACACCGGCCGCCGCGCGGTCCTCGTGGGCGCGTTCGAGTTCCTCGATCCGGTCGTCCAGGGCGTACAGCAGCCGGTACTGCTGGTCGACCATGCCCTGCCACATCACCGCGTCGACGAGGAGCACACCGGCGGTGTCGTGCCCTTCGTAGAGGGCGCCGTACTGCACGTCGCCGGGGGAGATCTGCATCCACAGGACGTCGTCGTCGGCCGCGCCCTCCTGGTAGAGCGCGCGCAGGCCGCGTCCCACGCCGAGCGCGAAGGCGTTCTCCAGGGGACTCGGCGCCCCGCCGACGGCACCGTGGGAGGCATGCCCGTACGGGTCGTGCCCGTACGAGTTGTGCCCGTACGCACCGTGTCCGTAGGAGCCGTGCCCGTACGGATCGTGTCGGTACGGATCGCGGTCGTACGACGGACGGTCCAGCTCGCGCAGTTCCACGCGGCGCAGCCGGCAGCCGTGCACGGGCCGTCCGAGCAGGGTGTGCCGGGGGCCCTGGGCCGGGCCCAACAGCAGTGTGCCCGCTGCCAGTCGGCCCAGGAAGTGCCAGTGGCCGGCCTGCACCGCATCGACCGCGAACAGGTCCAGCTCGCCGTCCACGACCAGCCACAGGACGTGCGGCCCCTCCAGGGACAGGCTGCGCAGCCCCGCGCAGTCGACGGCCGTGCCGAGTCCGCCGAGCGCCTCCACGACCGGGTCGGTGGCGGCGGCCGTGGCGTAGTGGGGAGAGGTCACGTCAGTGCTCCTTGACCAGTCGGGCGTACGCGCCCTGCGCGGCCAGCAACTCCTCGTGCCGCCCGCGCTCGACGACCGTGCCGCGGTCGAGCACGACGATCTCGTCGCTGTCGCGCACCGTGCTCAGCCGGTGGGCGATGACCACGCAGGCGCAGCCGCGCCGCCGCAGGTTGTCCATGACGATCTGCTCGGTCGCCGCGTCGAGTGCGCTGGTCACCTCGTCCAGGACGAGGACGCTGGGACGCCGGACCAACGCCCGTGCGATCTCCAGGCGTTGGCGCTGGCCGCCGGAGAAGTTGCGGCCGTCCTGTTCGACGCGACTGTGGATGCCGCCGGGGCGCCGGGCCACGACGTCGTGGACGGCGGCGTCCTGCAGAGCGGCGACGACGGCCTCGTCGGAGATGGACGGATCCCACAGGGCGACGTTGTCGCGGACGGTGCCCTCGAAGAGGAAGAGGTCCTGGTCGACGAAGGAGACGGAGGCGGCCAGCGCGCCGCGCGGAATGTCCTCCAGCCGCATCCCGTCGATGCGGACGGCGCCCTCCCAGGGGGCGTACAGGCCGGAGACGAGCCGGGAGACGGTGGACTTGCCGCTGCCCGAGCCGCCGACGAGCGCCACCTGCCGGCCGGGGCCGACCGAGAGGGAGAAGTCCTTGAGCAGGGGAGCGTCCAGCGGGCTGTAGCCGAAGGTGACGGCGTCCAGTTCGACGTGGCCCGTCAGGCGGCGGGTGCCGGCGGGCGGTTCGCGCCGCGCATGGACCGGATCGACGGGGAAGTTCTCGACGTCCTTGAGGCGGGCGACCTCGGCGGCGAAGTCCTGGACGCGCCCGGCCACGCCGTTGAGGCGGGCGATGGGGGCGGTGAAGCCGGTCACCAGGGCCTGGAAGGCGACCAGCAGACCGACCGAGAGATGCCCTTCCACCGCCCGCAGGCCGCCGATCATCAGGATGAGCGCGCTGTTGAGCGCCGCCAGCGTGGGGGCGACGACCGCGAGCCAGGCGCTGGGCACCCCGAGCCGCTGCTGCACGTCGAGAGTGACCGCATGCCGTCCGGCCCACCGGCGGAAGAAACCGTTCTCGCCGCCGGTGGCCTTCATCGTCTCGATGAGCTGCAGGCCGCTGTAGGCGGTGTTGACGAGCCGGGCGTTCTCGGCGCGCAACTGCTCGGTCCCGGTGGCGCGTACATGGACGGCCACGCGCAGGGCGACGACGTTGAGCAGCGCGATGCCGATGCCGACGACGGTGAGCTGCGGGTCGTACGTCCACAGCAGCACCGCGTAGAGGACCACGACCACCGCGTCCACCGCGGCGGCGGCCACGTCCCTCGCCAGGGTCTCGGCCACGGCGTCGTGGGACTGCAGTCGCTGGACGAGGTCGGCGGGACTGCGCTGGGCGAAGAAGGTGACCGGCAGCCTGAGCAGGTGCCGCAGGAAGCGGGCGCTGCCCAGGGTGGAGGAAATGATGCGCCCGCGCAGGAGGTTGGCCTGCTGCAGTGCGGTGAGGGTGGCCGTGAGCAGCAGGGCGGTCGCCATCGAGGCGAGGAGCACGCCGGTGAGGGAGGTCCGGCCGCCGATGAGGAACGTGTCGATGTACGTACGGCTCAGCGCGGGCACCGCCGCGCCGACGACCACCAGCAGGAGACTGGAGAGCACGGCGGCGAGCATGGTGCCCGACGTGCCGCGCAGGCGGGCGGGCAGAGCGGCGAGGATGCCGGGTCTGCGGCCGGTGCGGCGGAACCCCTCGCCGGGCTCGAAGGTGAGGACGACGCCGGTGAAGCCGGTGTCGAACTCCTCCATGGGAACGAAACGCCTGCCCTTGGCGGGGTCGTTGACGTACACGCCGCGGCGGCCCAGGCGGCGGCCCATGCCGTCGTACACGACGTAGTGGTTGAACTCCCAGAAGAGAACGGCCGGGGCGGGCAGCCGGGCGAGTGCGGCCAGGTCCATCTGCATGCCCTTGGCCCTCAGCCCGTGGCCGCGGGCGGCCTTGAGGAGGTTGCCGGCGCGCGAACCGTCCCGGGAGACGCCGCAGTCGATGCGCAGCTCTTCCAGGGGGACGAAGCGGCCGTGGTGGCCGAGCACCATGCCCAGTGCGGCCGCGCCGCACTCCACGGCCTCCATCTGCAGCACGGTGGGGGTGCGTACGGGCCGCGGCGTCCTGCCCCTGGGCACGGACACGGCGGCTGCGCCCCGGCGGCGCCGGTGGCCGGGAGCGGACGTGCGCAGCGGGGCGTTGTCCTGTGTCGCGGTCATGGGAGCGGTCATGGGAGCAGCCAGTCGACGGGCCGCTGCGCGGGGAGGTGGACGGCGGCGGTGACGGGCGTGGTCGGGCCGAGGGGGTACGGGGGCCCGTCGGCGGAGGTCCACCGGTAGCCCGACTTCGTGGCGGAGGAGCGCTCCAACTGCACGAGCACCGCGACGGGGTCGCCCTGCCGGGAGAACTGCGCGGCGAGCCGTGCGTCGCCGAGGAAGCTGCTGATCTGCGCCTGCGACTGGGGGGCGTGGCCGACGGCCTCGACGCGGCCGCGGAGCATGCCGAACCGTTCCCGGGGGACGGACTGGACCGTCAGGTCGACCGGGGCGCCCGGGGAGATCGTCCCGCCGCTGTCGCCGGGCAGGTAGAGCATGGCCACCAGCGGGTCGTCCGGGTTCTGCACGCGCTCCACGATCGCCACGTCCGCGCCCGTGGCCAGGACGCTGCCCGTCCTGGCGGCCAACGTGGTCACCCGCCCCCGGGCCACCGCCCGCACGGTCCGGGTGCCGTGGTCCGTGGCAACCTCGACGAGCGGGGTGCCCGCGGAGAGCAACTGGCCCTCCTTGGCGAGGACTGCGGTGACTTGTCCCGCGTAGGGGCTTTGCAACAGATAACTGCCGTCTGGGTGGGCGAGGATGCCGGGTGCGCTCAGCCTGGAGGACACCGATCCGGTGAATACCCAGACCCCGGCCGCGGCCATCACCAGGAGTGTGACGGCAAGGACGAGACGTCCCTGCGGGCGGGCGAAGTGCACGGGCAGATCAAGTTCTTCGGGCGATTGCAGCTTGGAAAGCGCCTTCTGGCGGAACTGCACGAACCATTCCTTCGACTGCATTCTCGACAGGGTTGTCGAATTGCTTGGGGAACGTGGGGAAACAGCCATGAACCCCGGAACAGGGGAGTGGTTCCGGGGCTCATGGGTTTCCTGCGACACCTCACGGCAGCGCGGACGCGACCGTCAGGCCGTGAAACTCCCCGGACCCTGCTGTCCGGTGGCGGAGTTCACGCTCAGAGGCCGGCGACGCCGACGTTCAGGCCGACGATGCCCTCGACCTCGCCGGGCAGGGCCTTGGCGGCGCCCACCGTGTTCAGCGAGGTCACGGTGTTGACCACGTTGTGAACGTCGCCGGTCACGGCGCCGAGAAGACCACCGGAGATCGCGACGCCACCGGCAATGGCGTCCAGCTCGGTGTCGTCGATCTCGCGGGTCTCGATGTCGTTACGCATGGTGTGTGCGCGCCCTTCGTTCGTCTGACTCTTTCTCAAAAAGACGGTGGACAACGGAAAATCCGTCCCACCGCCTCCCGCGACAACCCGGCCGAAATCGACCGCCGTTCAAAAGGTCGCCGCGGTGCCGCAGATATAAGCACGCGAACGGGCGGCACGGCCAACCGTGTTGCTGAATGCGGGCGCGGGAGCGCACCGTCCGAACAGGCAACTTTCCGATTCCTTTGCCGTATCGGTGCGACTTCTTCACAAGATCGAGTAACAGATTCGCGCCCTCCGTCCCGTTCCCGGAACATAGCCGGACACAGCGTCATCAAGTGTGCCGGGCATAACCGGCATTCTGTGGGGTGGCCGAGGGGAGGGTGCGATCTGGCATCGCAGTTGTAAAGATTCTTTGAAGCGACGCACGGTGGTGGCCGTGTGACAAGCCGTGGTGGCCCCCGGTCAGCGCCCCGTAGGGGCGCGGGGAACTGCGCGACGAGCCACAGGCGGCCTGCAGCCGACGCACCACCCTCGGGGTCCGGGGCGAAGCCCTGGGGACATCGACTGCGGGCGCGTCGTGGCCGATCGCGCAGTTCCCCGCGCCCCTTACGGGGCGCGAAGATCCACCGGACAGGCCCTAGGCTGCCCGATGTTCGGAAAAGAGCGCACGAGGGAGGCCGCCGATGCCCGTGGAGTCCTTCGTCCGGCTCCGCAACCGCCGCTTCGCCTATCTGGACTTCGGAGGCCCCGGCCCCGTACTGCTGGCCCTGCACGGTCATTTCGGGCGCGGGCGGATCTTCGCCCCGTTGGCCGCCGCGCTCGCCGGGCGCTGCCGCGTCGTCGCGCTCGACCAGCGCGGGCACGGACTCTCGGACAACGGCGGCGACTCCACACCCGATGCCTACGTCGCCGACGCCGCGGCCTTCCTCCAGGCCCTCGACCTCGCGCCCGCAGTGGTCCTGGGGCACTCGATGGGCGGCGCGATCGGCTTCCTGCTCGCCCACCAACACCCCGAGCTGGTCTCGGCGCTCGTGATCGCCGACATGACCGTCCTCAACCAGGAACCCGAGACCCGCCCCGTCCTGGACGTCACCGCGTGGCCCCGACGCAGCCCCTCCCGCCGGGCCCTCAAGGGCGCCATGGAAGCCCAGGGCATCCCCGATGCCTCGTACTTCCTCGACAGCGCGGCCCGGTTCGACGACGGCTGGGGACTTCTCTTCGACGCCGACGACATGATGGCCTCCCAACGGGCGCTCACCGGCGACTTCTCCGCCCAGTGGGCGGCTTCCGCGCAGCCGGCCCTGCTCCTGCGCGGCGGCGACAGCTTCATCCTCACCGCGTCCACGGCGCAGCGCATGGCGGCCGAGCGGCCGAACACGGATCTGGTCGAACTGCCCGGTTGCGGACATTGGCTCCACTTGGACGCTCCGGACGTGTTCGCCGCGGAAGTCCGGTCGTTCCTGGACCGGATACGGGCGGTCCCGGATAGTCTCGGATGTCGTGCGACGACATGACGCGGACGGGCCGGGCGTGGACCGTCGCGCAGCGGCGCTCCAGCCGGGCTGGGGCTTCACGCACACCCGGTACAGCGCGGACCACGGCACACCGGACGCCACCGGAAGGGTCGGTGCCCTGCTCTCCGCGCAGCCCCTGCCGCAGAACCAGCACATCATGGGCTGGGGCGCAGAGAACCCCGAACCGGCGCCCGGACGGTACGACTTCCAGGCCCTCGACGAGCGCGTCGCGCTGATGCGGGCCACCGGCGCGCTCCCCGTCCTGACCCTGTGCGGTGCCCCCGACTGGATGAAGGGCGGCCGGAAGGGGCGTACCGACTGGTCGCGGCTGGAGGCCGCGCCCGATCCCGGGCACTACGCGGACTTCGCGCGGCTGGCGGGGGTGGTCGCCCGCCGGTATCCGGACATCCGGCACTTCCTCGTGTGGAACGAGTTGAAGGGCTTCTACGACGAGCGCAAGCGCCGCTGGAATTACGAGGGGTACACCGATCTGTACAACCTCGTGCACGAGGAGCTGAAGCGGCAGAACCCGGAGAACCTGGTCGGCGGTCCCTACGTGGTCGTCGACCACGATCCGCCCGGCGACGAGGACGGCTCACCCGAGGTGCGCGGCCCCTGGGGCGGGCTCGACCGGCGCTCCGTCGATGTCGTCCACTACTGGAACGCGCACAAGGCGGGCGCGGACTTCGTCGTCGTCGACGGAGCGAGCTACACCCGTGAGGGCCACCGGACGGTCCCCGACGAGTTCGCCGCCACCGGGAAGTTCGCCGATGTCACCCGCTGGCTGAGGAGCGTCACCGGGCTCCCGGTGTGGTGGGCCGAATGGTACGTCGAGCCGCCCGCCGAGGACGACGGGCCGGGCGGCCGGGACGGCTGGAGCGAGCGGCACTGCACCGCCGTGCACGCCACCGCGCTGATGAGGCTGGCGGAGGGCGGCGCGGCGGCCGCCTTCTACTGGAATCCGCAGCGGACCGGGGACGACTGCCCCGGTTGCCTGTGGCGGAGCACCCAACTGCACGACGGGGGCGACGGGTTGCCCATGGCGCGGCTGCTGGCCCGGTTCGCCCGGGAATTCCCCCCTGGCACCGCTTTCCGGCCGGTCGCCGCCGCCGCGGCATTCGGCGCCCGGATCGAGGTGCTCGCCGACGAGACGGCCGTGCTCGTCGTCAACACCGAGCGCCGGCCGGTCGCGGCCCGGGTCGACGGGCGGATGCTGGCCCTCTCGCCGTACGAGGTGCGGTGGTTGGACCGGGTGTAGCCCGGAGTACGCCCCTGCCGACGGCATCGCCACCCGAAACGGCTCGTCACGCGTCGGCCGCCTCCCGTCCGGGTGAGGTGCCCAGCCGGGCGAACGCGCGGGAGACGTCGGCGAGTCGGGATGCGGCGGCGTCGGTGCCGGCGGCGGTGTCCAGGGGGAGCGGGCCGGGCCGACGGATCGCTGAAGAACGTCCTCACCGGCAAGTGCCTCGACGACCTGGGCTTCAACACCGACAACGGCACCCAGTTGGGCATCTGGGACTGCAACGGCCTGCCCAACCAGAAGTGGATGCTGACCCCTTGACGCACCGTATGCGACCGGTGGCCCGGGTCCGCCGGTCACCCCGGGCGCGGCCCTGCCGCGCCCGGCGGGTCCGGCAGGGCCTGCGACTCCACGCGGGGGAGCACCAGCACACCTGCAGTGATCATGAGCGCCCCGACGGCCTCCGGGACCAGCCACCACCCGGTGCGCACGTGCTCCTCGTACACCACGAGCCCCAGGGTGACGCTGACCAGCGCATCGCCCAGGGTGAGCGCGGGCTGCGAGGCGAGCAGCGGCCCCGATTCCATGGCGTTCGAGAGCAGGAAGAGGGAGACGGCGCCCATCACCAGGAAGCCGTAGGCCTGCCAGGCGGTGAAGAAGGCAGCGGCGCCCTGCCGGGCGAAGGTGACCGCGGCGTCCTTCATCAGGGCGGCGGTCAGCGCGTAGCCGACGGCGGCGGAGGCGGCGAACAAGGCGGCGCGGGCCTTGCCCCGGGGGCGCGGAAGCGCGGCGACGACACACACCGCCATCGCGGCGAGCGCGGCCACCACGGCCGCCAGCCACCGCGCGGCGGCCACGTGCACGTGCTCGCCACTGGGCGCGGCGGCGGCCAGCCCCAGCCCGAGGCCCCCGGCGACCGCCGCGATGGCGGCCCAGCCGTACCCGGGCAGTCGGCGGCGCAGCACGGGGCCGGCGATCAGCAGGGCGAAGGGGAGCTCGCTGACGACGATCGGCTGCACCAGGGACAGCGAGCCCAGCGAGAGCGCGAGGGCCTGGAAGACGGCCGCGCAGATCACGGCGGCGATCCCGCCCAACCACACGGGACGGTGCAGCAGGTGGCGCATCAGCCGCAGGCTGAAGGCGTCCGACCGGGGAGCGGTACGGGCGGCCGTCCGCTGGAGCACCACGGCCGCGGCGTTGCTCACCGCGGCCAGGACGGCGAACAGCACGGTGAGCACGGCGGCCACGGGGTTCCCTCCGGTCGCAGGCGGTCGACGGCCCACGATGACAGAGCCGCCACCGGGCCCGCGCGGCGCACCACCGGGGCGGCCTGCACGGTCACCCGGCCGCGCCCGCCCGGGCCGACGCCGTCGCTCGGCGGCCGAGGGAGGCGAGGGCGAAGAGCAGCCCGCCGGTCATGAAGAACGGCTCGTACACGAAGGTCGAGAACCGGTCCATCGCGTCGAGACCGGAGGCCGTACGGGCGCCCACGGCCAAGGCCACCCACTCCGGGACGGACGGTGCGGCGTGGAGGAGCAGCAGAGCGGCAGTGCCCCGGACGCCGACGGTGAGCAGCCCTGCCGGGAACCGTGTGCCCCAGGGCCGGACGAGTGCCAGGGCCAGGGCAGCGGCCACGGCGCAAAGGGGGACGGCAAGGATGTCGATGACGAGGAGCGGGGTGTTGCCGAGCACGGAGAGACCGGCCGGCAGACCGATCCGGCCGCCGAGGAGCCAGTACACGTGGACCAGGGAGAAGGCGGTGGCCCAGGCGGCCGCCGCATAGGCGGCCGCCCGGAAGATCGAGCGGCGAAGGCCGGCTTCACGGGAGCCGGTGGTGGTGCGGGTCTCGGTGTCCATGCGGTCCACGTTCGCCGGTCGGGCATGCCGTGCGAATCGTCCGGCCGGTCCGTTCCGGTCCCCTGTCCGGGGGAGTCGTGCTCGCCCCGGAGTCGGACCTCGCCGGTGGCGGCCGATGCGGCCGTGCCGGGCGCCGGGCACGCCCCACGCCCCCTACTGCCCCGTAAATGGCTGGCCTTCGTGATGCCCTCGGCGGGATGATGTTCTCCCCGTCTGCGAAGGGACCGAGATGACGACTGCCGCATCCGAACCGACCGGCTCCGAGCCCGAAGTCCGCACCGCAGCCGGGGCGGTGCGCGGCAGTACGGAAGAGGGCGTGGCGGTCTTCCGCGGCATCCCGTTCGCCGAGCCGCCGGTGGGCGCGCTCCGGTTCGCCGCACCGCAGCCGGTCAGGGGCTGGGACGGCGTGCGCAAGACCGTGTCGTATGGCCCGCCGCCCCCGCAGGCCGGGGTCTTCGGCATGGACGCGCTGTCGCGGGACGCGGCGGGCGACGACTGGCTGACCGTCAACGTCTGGTCGCCCGAGCCGCACGCGGGAGCGGGGCTCCCGGTGATGGTGTGGATCTATGGCGGCGCCTACATCATCGGCATGTCGAGTCTTCCCGAGTACGACGGGGCCCGCCTCGCGCGGGAGGGCGGTCTCGTCGTGGTGACGCTCAACTACCGTGTGGGCATCGAGGGTTTCGCGCAGCTCGACGGCGCGCCCGCCAACCGGGGCCTGCTCGATCAGCTCGCCGCGCTGGAGTGGGTGCGCGACAACATCCGGGCCTTCGGCGGCGATCCGGACCGGGTCACGGTCTTCGGCCAGTCCGCCGGTGCGGGGTCGATCGCCGCGCTGCTGGCCATGCCGCGCGCGGCCGGCCTCTTCCACCGGGCCGTCGCGCAGAGCGTGTGCGGGACGTTCTTCTCGCCGGAGCTCGCTGCCGACATCGCCGCCGTCTGTGCCGCCGAGCTGGGGCTGCGCCCCACGGTGGCCGACCTGTCGACCGTGGCCCCGGACCGGCTGCCCGCGGCCGGTGATGCGGTCGCCGCCAAGTCGGCCTCGTTCGCGGAGCGCTGGGGGCAGCCTGCGTACAAGTCGGTCCTGTTCTCGCCCGTCGTCGACGGTGACGTGCTGCCCGTCACGCCCTGGCAGGCCCTGGCGGACGGCGCCGGCCGGGACGTCGACATCATCGTCGGGCACACCCGCGACGAGCAGCGGCTGTTCACCGTGGTCGAGGGCATGCTCGGCAAGGTGACGGACGAGCAGGCGGAGACCGCTCTGCGCCTCCTCGCCCCCGGCCCGGACGGCGCGCGCCGGTACCGCGACGGATTCCCGGCCGCAGACCCGGGAGAGCTGTTCGAACTGGTCAGCTCGGACTGGCTGTTCCGCATACCGAGCCTCCACCTCGCCGAGGCGCAGGCCGCCGGCGGCGGCCGGGCCCACCTGTACGAACTGGCCTGGCCCGCCCCGGGAATGGAGGGTGCCTTCGGCGCCTGCCACGGCCTCGACATCCCCCTCGTGTTCGGCAACCTGGGCAGCGGCCAGCCCTCCGTGCTGTTCGGCGAGAGCCCGTCCGCCGCCGCGGAGGAGCTGTCCGCGCGGATGCGCACCGCGTGGACGTCGTTCGCCGTCCACGGCGACCCCGGCTGGCCCGCGTACGACGCCGGACGACGCCTCACCCAGGTCTTCGACGCGCCATCGGCCGTCACCGCCTACCCGGAGGAGACCTCCCGCCTGCTCTGGCAGGACTGCCCCTTCCCGGTGCTGCCACTGATCGGCGGCTAGGCCGCGTCCGGCGGATCTTCGCGCCCCGTCAGGGGCGCGGGACTGTTACATCATGCGGCTCCGCCGCGTGGGCGCGACCAGCCACGACGCTCCCGCAGTCGAGGTTCCCCCAGCTACCGCTGGGAGGTGCCCCCAGGGGCTGCGCCCCGGACCCCAGAGGTAGTGCGTCGGCTGCGGGCCGTCGGTGGCTGGTCGCGCAGTTCCCCGCGCCCCTGACGGGGCGCGAACATCCGCCGGACAGGCCCTGGGCCGACCCGGATCAGTCCGCTCTCGGCGGCATGGCTGCCAGCGCGGCTCGCGCGATACCCCGGGCCTCCGTCTGGCATGCGGGGTGCTTGGCGCCGTCGAGGTAGACCCGTATCGCGAGGTTGCCGTCGCGGACGTTGAGCTGGCAGCTCTTCCGTTCGGCCGCGGAGTCCGACCAGTAGGCCCCGTCGCCGAAGCCGAGGCCGGTCTCGCGCCGCCCGAACCTCGCGCCGTCGGTGAAGTCCTTCCGCTGGCTCTCCGTGCCGTTCTTGCCGGAGTCGGAGCGGAACACTTCCCACGAGACGACGGCGTTGGGGTAGAAGTTCCAGCCGTCCGGCTGGGGCTGGTCCCTGTCGTACCAGTAGCAATCGGTCTGCCCGGTCCTCAGGTCCTCGCGGGCGACGTCCTTGTCCTTCCTCCGCTCCCCCCGCAAGGGGAGCTTGGGCACGGCCTCCGAACACACCGGCATCGTCACGTACTTGTCCGGCGTGCCGCTGCCACCGTCGTCGCGCAGGAGCAGGTAGGCGCCCGCGCCGAGTCCTGCCGCGAGCACCGCACCCGCCGTCACCCAGGCCACGGGGCGCCGGTTGCGGGGCGGCCGGGCGGGGGCGGGGGTGTCGTAGGTGGTGAGCACGGCCGTCCGCGGGGCGGCGGGGCCGGGGCCCTGCACGAGCGCCGTCCGTTCGGGGTCGCCGTCGAGCAGACCCTCGACCCGGGCCCGCTGCTCGTCGACCATCCGGTGAACGGCGGGCGGCCAGGGCCGGGACGCCGGGGCCACCGGGCCCAGGAGGGCGAGCAGTTCGGCCGGCGTGGGCCGGTCGGCCGGGTTCTTGGCCAGGCAGCGGGCGACGATCCCGTACAGGGAATGGGGCACACCGCTCAGGTCGGGTTCGGTGTGGATGACGTTGTAGAGCGTCTGGAGGGCGGACGGGCCGGCGAAGGGGCTGCGGCCGGTCGCCGCCAGGACGAGCACCGCGCCGAGCGAGAACACGTCGCTCGCCCCGGTCAGTTCGCGGCTCTCCGCCTGCTCGGGCGACATGAACGGGGGCGAGCCGATCACCCAGCCGGTGCCCGTGAGTTCGGTGGCGTCCCCGGTCTCCGCCGCCCGTGCGATGCCGAAGTCGATGACCCGGGCGCCGTCCTCCGCGAGCAGGACGTTCTCGGGCTTGAGGTCGCGGTGGACGAGGCCGGCCCGGTGGATCTCGTCCAGGGCCGTCGCCAGGCCCACCGCCAGGCGGTGCAGGGCCCCTTCCGGCAGTGCGCCCGCACGCTCCACGGCCGTACCCAGCGAGGGGCCGGCCACGAACACCGAGGCGAGCCAGGGCTGTTCGGCGTCCGCGTCGGCGTCGAGAACGGCCGCCGTGTACGCGCCGGACACCTTCCGCGAGGCCTCGACCTCCCGCCGGAAGCGGGAGCGGAAGCCGGCGTCGGCCGCGTGCCGGGCGTGCACCAGCTTCACCGCCGCCGGCCGGCCGTCCGGTGCGAGCCCGAGCAGGACGCGTCCCATGCCGCCCCGGCCGAGCTCGGTGAGGAGGATGTACGGCCCGGCCTTCTCGGGTGTGCCGGGCATGGACTGCGGTGCGCTCACAGGGACTTCACCGCCGCCACGCTCTGGCGGGCCATGTCCTTCGCGAGGTCCTCGCAGCCGCCCTTCGGGTAGTGGACGCCCTTGACCGCGACGAACAGCTCCAGGTTGACGTCCCGGGCGTACAGCACGCAGCTGTTCTCGTCGGAGTCCTTCAGCCACATGCCTTCCTCCACGAACCCGAGCCCGGAATCGCGCGGGGTCTTGCCCTGCATGTAGAAGCCCTCGTAGTGCTCCTTGGCCTGCTCGGCACCGGTGGGCCCGCCCGGGCGGGAGGGGTAGAGATCCCAGGCGATGTCGATCCGGTCGCCGGAGCGGGTGTCCCAGGCGCAGGCGGTCTGCGGATGGGTGTGCCCTTCGCCGTCGCGGTACTGGAACACCTTGTCGGGGAAATTGCCCCCGGGTCTGCCGAAGGAGGACGGGGCCTTCATGCTGCTGGCGACCTGATTGCAGGTCGGGACCGACTTGGTGTATTTGTCCCGCACTTGCGCGAGCGGGGTCGAGCCGGGGGTCGGCACGGGTTCGGGGAAGGCGGTGTAGTAGACGTTGTCCGGTCCGATCGCCAGGACCGTGGCGGCCGCCGTCGCGAGCACCGCGCCCGTCACGATCGCGGGGGTCCGCCACCGGGGGCGGCGGCGCGGCGGCGGGGGAGGCGCTGCCGGCGGTGCGGCGGGCGGGGGAGGGGGTACGGAGGCGGGGGCGGGCGTGGCCGCGAGCCGGTCCGCCCAGGCCCGGCGTTCCGTGATCTGCCCGTACACGGTCTCCGGCCAGGGGCGTGCGGAGGGGGTCAACGGGCCGATCAGCTGAAGGAGTTGCGCGGGTGTCGGTCGTGCGGCCGGGTCCTTGGCCAGGCACGGCTCGACGATGCGGCGCAGCGGGGGCGGTACGGGGTCCAGGTCGGGGAGGTCGTGGGCGACGGCGTGCATGAGCGCGAACGGCGAGTCCCCGGCGAACGGGGTCCGGCCCGTTGCGGCCGTCACGAGCGTGACGCCCAGGGAGAACACGTCGCTCGCCGGGCCCGGTTGCTCACCCCGGACCTGCTCGGGCGACATGAACGCGGGCGAGCCGATCAGCGCGCCGGTGTGGGTCAGCTTCGTCTCGTGGTCGGCCGCGCGGGCGATCCCGAAGTCGACGACCCGTACGCCGTCCTCGGTCAGCAGCACGTTCGACGGTTTGAGGTCCCGGTGCACGAGCCCCGCCCGGTGGATGTCGTCCAGGGCCTGCGCGAGACCAGCGCCGAGCAGCCGCACCGCCTCCTCGGGCAGCGCCCCGCCCGCGTCCAGCGCCTCGCTCAGCGAGGGACCCGGCAGGAACAGCGAGGCGAGCCACGGCGTCGGCGCGTCCGGGTCGGCGTCGACGACCGGCGCGGTGTAGGCGCCGGACACCCGCCGCGAGGCGTCCACCTCCCGCCGGAACCGCGAGCGGAACCCGGGATCCTCCGCCAGATCGGCATGGATGCGCTTGACGGCCACGAGCCGCCCGTCCGGTGCCACCCCGAGCAGCACCTGTCCCATGCCGCCCTGGCCGAGCACCCCGACCGTCCGGAACGGCCCCACGTGCGTCGGGCCGTCCGTTCCGAGTATGTGCATGCCGAATCGTTCCTCCCCCTGGCCTCCCCTGAGGCTGGCTGGATCTTACTCAGTGACATCTGTTATCCGTTCGGATAAATTTATCCGCATGGATAACGAGCTCTACGGGCGTGTGCGCGCCCTCTTCCGTGCCGTCCTGGTCGTCTCGCTCGCCACGCTCGGCGTGGCGGCGCTCGTCGGCGGCAGCGCCGCCGTGTGGGTCCGCGGGATCATCGTCGTCGTGATCTCCGCAGTGCTCATCGCGCTGGCCGGACGGGCCTTCCGCGGCAGCCGTGCCGCCTACCTGCGCATGCGGTTGATGTCCACCGTCGCCCCGGTGGCCATCGTGGTCATCGTCGTGCTGCCGCACGACGGCTTCCCGGTGTGGGTGAAGGCGGAGCAGGCCGTCGTCGGCGTGCTGCTGGCGACGGCCGCGGTCATGGTGGGCCGCAAGGGCGTCCGCCGGGCCTACGCCAGGACCGGCGGGCAGGCGTGACGGCCATGACGACCCGCCAGGCCGCGACCGCGGCCCGCAAGGAGCAGATCACCCGCGCCGCGATCGCCCTGCTGGCCGAACACGGCTATCAGGCCACCACCTTCGAGGCCATCTGCAAGGAGGCCGGGCTCAGCAGCAAACGGCTGATCACCTACCACTTCGCCGGCAAGGACGAACTGTTCGCGGCCGTCGCCGACCAGGTCGTCGCCGACGCCGAGACCTTCATGCGGCCCGCCCTCGACACCGCGACCGGCGCCCGCGAACTGCTCGCCACCGTCATCCGGGCGAACGTCGCATTCCTCGCCGCCCATGCACCGCAGGTGCGGGCGCTCCAGCAGATCCTGCTCAACGGCGGCCTGGGGAGCTATGAGCGGCACCACGTCGAAGGTCTGAGACGACTGTCCCGGCTGTTCGCCGACGGGCAGCGCGAGGGGGTCTTCCGCGCCTTCGACCCGCAGGTCATGGCGGCGTCGCTACGGGCTTCGATCGACAGCACGGCTCCGCTGCTGTCCGCAGGCCTCGATCCCGACGCGTGCGCGAACGAACTGGTCGGACTCTACGACCGCGCGGTGCGGCCCGAGTGAAGGTCGTCGCCCCATGAGGGGCGCGGGGAACTGCGCGACAAGCCACCGACGGCCTGCAGCCGATGCACCTCACCCGGGAACGGGGACGGCACGTCACCTGCGGGCACGTCGTGGCTGGTCGCGCAGTTCCCCGCGCCCCTGACGGGGCGAAGGTCCACCGGACACGCCCGCCGGGCCCGGTCGGCATACTGAGAGCCGATGACGACCTTCAGCTACCCCGAGGTGGGTGCCACCCGGCTGCACCGGCTGCCCGACGGTTACCACCACCTCCGCGAAACCACCCATCTCGGCCGCGGCCGGGCGGTGTTCGAGGCCGCCGCCGACGCGGTGCTCGACTGGACCATGCACCGCGCCGCCGGCGTGCGCATCGCCACCGCTACGCCGCCCGCCGCCCCCGGCGTCGCCGTGACCCCCGTCCTGGCCCGTGGCCCGTTGCGGATCGCCGCGCCCTGCGAGGTGGTGTGGACCGTACGGGACGAACGACGGGCCGGCTTCGCCTACGGAACGTTGGAGGGCCACCCCGAATGCGGCGAGGAGTCGTTCGTCGTGACCATCGACGGGGCCGAGGACGTACGGCTGACGGTGACCGCCTTCAGCCGCCCGGCGCGCTGGTACACCCGGGCCGCCGGACCGCTGGTCCCGGCCTTCCAGCGGGCGTATGCACGCACCTGCGGGCGCGCCCTGCGCGACAGGGTCGGCGGCGCCGCCTGATCCGTAACGCGTCACAGTTCTGAAGTTCTGACCGGCGATTGTCAGGGTGTCTTGACACGTCCTTGCTGTCAGGCAATCCTGACACCATGAGCGCCGAGGACTCACCGGCCGCCGAACTGGCAGGCCAGGTCACCGACAAGGACCCCGCCATCGGGCTGCAGGCCGTCGTCTCGCTGCGGCGTCTGCTGGAGGAACTGGAACGCCTGCACGTGGACAACGCCCGGGAACAGGGCTGGACATGGCAGGCCGTCGCGACGGCACTGCAGGTCAGCAGGCAGTCGGTCCACGAGAAGCACGCAGGCCGGCGCAAGGCCATGGGCAAGGAGGAGTAGACAACGTGTTCGATCAATTCACCGAGCTCGCCAAGCGGGCCGTGGTGGCCTCCCAGGATGCGGCTCTTTCCCTGGGGCACGACTTCATCGGCACCGAGCACATACTGCTCGGCCTGGCCCAGACTGCGGGCACGGCAGGCGAAGTGCTCCGCGAGCACGGCGTGGACCTGGCGCAGACGCGCCAGGAGGTCGTGCGGCTCCTGGAGGAGTCCGGGGTGACCGCGACCGGCGGCCAGGCGGCGAAGGACGCCCTCGCCTCGATCGGCATCGACGTCGCCGAGATCCAGCGTCGCGCCGACGACACCTTCGGCCCCGGGGCCTTCCACTTCCCGCGGCCCGCCTACACCCCGCACGCCAAGAAGGCACTGGAACTGACCCTGCACGAGGCAGCCGCCCTCGGGCAGCAGCGCATCGGCACCGAGCACATCCTGCTCGGCCTCGTCGCGGAGGGCGAAGGCCTCGCCCTCACGGTCCTGACCGCACTCGACGTGGACCCGGCCGCCCTGCGCACGTCGGTCCTCAACCGCGTGACGCCGCAAGCCTCGTAGCCCTGCGCGAGGCAGTGGACGTGCCGCCCCCGAGACCCCGGGCTTCTGCGGCGCCGAGATCCTGCGCCGCGTCATCGGATTCGCCCGCCCCGCCGACCTCACCACCATCGGCGACCCGGCCCGCCGTGCCGCCGTGGAGCGCCGCGCCCTGCGTCCGGCCCGCGATCTCGTGACCGCCCCCGAAGGTTTCCGGGGCGTGGCGGACTTGACGCAGGCCGCCCGACGGACATGAATTCAGGGGAAGCACAGATCGAGCAGTGAACACCCAGCGTGAAGGACGTGCGATGGCGACAGGGACCGTGAAGTGGTTCAACGCGGACAAGGGATTCGGATTCATCAGCCAGGACGACGGCGGGCCGGATGTCTTCGTGCACTTCTCCGCGATTCAGAGCCACGGCTTCAAATCCCTTATGGACAACGACAGAGTCGAATACGACCTGGTGCAGGGAGCGAAGGGGCCACAGGCCGAGAACGTCATCGTCCTCGAGCAGTAGGCGCCTCTTCCCGACGCACGCGCAGTGCCGTGCAGGCCTCGGCCTGCACGGCGGCGGGCCGTCTCACGGCCGCACGGCCAGGGGATTGGGGATCGGGAGGTAGCAGGGGTCGGTGCCGTCCGCGTCGATCCACCGGGACAGGAGGCTGGCCTTGCCCGGTACCGTCGGTGTGGTGAGGAGCGCGGTGGCCCCCGGGAGACCGCGCTCCTTCCCGTACCGCGCGAACTCCCGCCGCGCGAGGGGCCACAGCGCGTCCGCGGACCGGGGAAAGCGGTGGGCCAGGGCGTTCGCGATCTCGGTGAGGTTGTTGATCACCAGGCAGTAGGCCAGGCGCTGCGCAGCGGCCGCGCGGGGCGTTTCGGGGATCACTCTGGCGCCCTCGGTGTCGCGGAAGAGCGCCTGGACGGGGGTGCCGTCCGCGTCGACGGCGATCAGGGTGTTCTGGAGGTGGCACTCGACCGCGACGCCGTGACGGGTCCAGGCCTCCAGCACGGGCGGGACGACCCGGTCCAGGTAGGCCGACCACCAGGGCAGCGGGTCGGCGATACGGTCGAGGGGACTGCCGTCGAAGCCCTCCGGGAGGGCGGCGGCCAGCACGGCCGTGGTGCCCGGGAGCAGGTGGCCGTCCAGGCCGTCGCGGACGAGGACGGGGAACGTCTCCTCCAGACCGCGGACCGTGCGGTGCCCGCGCTCGCCCAGCCAGGCCGCGGGGCCTCCCATGGCCCGGAAGGCGGCGGCCACCAGCGGGTCGGTGCGGCTCACGTGCCGGAGTTCGTGCGGCCGTATCCGCCGGACGTCGTTGGTGATCTGCACCTCCAGACTGAACTTCAGGAACAGGTCCCGGGCCCGCCCGGGGCGTTCGGGGCTCCCGGGGACGTGGACCGTGCGGACCGAGGACGTGGCCCTGGCCTCCCAGGGCGTGCTGCCCAGCCGGACCAGGCGGCCCTCGGCGAAGGCGGTGCGCACGGCGGGCAGGTGGCGGGTCAGGCCGAGCTGCCAGGGGTGGGCGGGCAGCAGACGGTATCCGGCCGGGGCCTGGCCCAGGGCGTCCAGGGCGCAGGTGTCGCCGTCGTCGATCACGGCGTCCTCCCGCACGCCCAGCAGGACGAGCGGGAAGCGGGCGTACGCCTCGGGGGCGTAGCGCAGCCAGGTGCCGGGCGGGCCGCCGCCGGTGCGGGCCTTGGGAGCCGGGTGGTAGGGATGGCCCATGACCAGCGCCTGTTCGGAGCGCAGCCACGGATCGTCGGGCGGCGCGGTGCGGGCGCGGGCGGCGAGGAGGGCCTCCACGGCCGCCCGGCTGGCGGCCATCTCGGCGGCCAGGGCGGCGTTGGAGCGCCCGGTGACGGCACGCATCTCCTGCACGGCCACCTCGACGAGGCCGGAGTGGCACAGGGGCTGCCAGGCCGTGCCGGTCCATAGTTCGGGCGCGGAGGGCCGGTGGCCGGTGCGGACGCGCAGCAACCGGCCGCTGACGCGCAGGCGGTGGACGGCGCGGCCGGCGGCCGGTTGCCCGGCGGGTGCGGCTGCTTCTCGGAGCAGGCAGTTGAGCAACGGTGCGACGGCCAGTGCGTCGGCTGTCCGGGCTGCATCATTCATCGCCCGTCAGTATGTGTGGGAGGTGTTCGAATGCGGTAGGACACGCGCGTGTGTCGCACTGATGCCGAGCGGGACCTTGCGAAGGAACTGGACAACGTGCGCCCGGAGTTGGCGGCCGCGTACGAGGCCGTGCTGCCGGTGGCGCGGGCGGCGGTGCTGGCGCGGCTGTGGCGGGGGCTGGTCCACGAGCCGCTGCCCTGGGTCGCGGACCGGGCCGTCGGGCGCGACGCCGTCACGCTGCACCTGGCCGACGGGCGGCGGCTGCACGGTCCGCCGTCGGACCCCTGGGCGACGGGCACGGAGGTCGCCGTCCTGGAACTGGACGGTCGCCCGTACGACCATCCGGCCCGGCTGCTGACGGCCCTGGCCGTGCCCGGCGGGGAGCGGCTGGCCGCCGAACTGGACCACAGCGTCGCCTCCTTGGCGCTGTCCCGCACGGCGTCCCGTCCCGTGGGCCCGCCCGGGGCTCCGTGGGAGTGGGAGCAGCGGTCGCCGGACGGCCATCCCTACCACCCCACCTGCCGGTCCCGGCCCGGCTTCTCGGCCGCCGAGCAGCTGGCGTACGCGCCGGAGCACCGGGCGGTGGTGAGCCTGCGGCTGGCACCCGTCACGGGCGCCACGGTGCGGGGCCCGTGGCCGCGGCAACTGCGGGACGGCGAGGCCGTGTTGATCCCGGTGCACCCCTGGCAGGCCCGGCACGTCCTGACCGGCCGCACCCTGCTTCCCGGGCCGCAGGCCCGTCCGCTGCTGGCCCTGCGCTCGCTCGACCTCGGCGGGGACGTGCACGTCAAGACCGCTCTGAGCACCCAGATCACCTCCGCCGTGCGGGACATCTCCGCCTACTCGGTGGAGAACGCGCTGGCCACCTCCGAGGTCGCCGCGCGCGTCGCGGACCGTCTGGAAGGCCGGCTGCACATCGCCCGCACGCTGGCGGCGGCCGGGGCCGGCACCCCGGATCTGGCGGCGGTGCTGCGGGAGTCGCCGTACGCCTGCGCAGGCGCCGGGGAACAGGTCGTGCCCGTGGCCGAGTTGCCCGCGCTCTTCGCGCCGCTCGCGCCCGCGGAACGGCGGGAGCGGATCACCGGGTTCGCGCGGCTGGCCCTCGGGGTCTGCCTGGAACTGCTCGACCTGGGGGTGGCCGTGGAGGGGCACGGACAGAACCTCCTCGCCGTCGTCGACGCCGAGGGCCGGACCCGGCGGCTGGTCTACCGCGACCTCGCCGACATCCGCATCAGCCCGGCCCGGCTGGCCCGGCACGGCTTCCCGGCACCGCCGTTGACCGGCCGGCTGCTCAACGACGATCCCTGCGTCCTGCGCCGCAAGGTCTTCGGCTGCCTGGTCACCGGCGCGCTGGGCCCGCTGGCCGGGGACGCCCCGGCACTGGGCGCCCTCCTTGAAGAGGCCACCCGGGATCTCGCCCCGACCGAGGACCTGCGGGCGCTCCGGGAGGAACGGCTGCCGGTGAAGGCGCTCACGCTGATGCGGCTGGAGCCGGGACGGGACCGGTGGGCGCTGCTGCCCAATCCGATGACGTCGTGGCCGGGCTGACGCGCTCGACAGCGTTCGCCGATCGTCGTCGAAACAGTGCTGTCGGCACAGTGCTTTCGACGAAGTGGGACCGGGGCGGTCATACGGTGAATCGCCGTGTCTGCTTTCGGAGTCCACTTCGGTAGGAGCCGGCGAGCGGGTCATGGCCTCTTAAATTCCTCTCAAATTCCCCTGCAAGTGTGCCGGGTATGCGCACAGACCGGACCGGCGCTCCGACCCACAGCGCCCCTCTTTCCGTCGTCATCGGTGCGGGCGGCACCGGTGGACACATCTATCCAGGCCTTGCACTTGCCGACGCATTGCGAAGGGCCGTGCCCGATGCGGTCGTTTCCTTCGTCGGGACCGAGCGCGGACTGGAGACCGCGCTCATTCCCAAGGCCGGCTATCGGCTGCACACCGTCGACATGATTCCGTTCGACCGGTCATTGGGCGCCAGACGCTATCTGCTGCCCGCTGCACTGCTGAAGTCCGGTGCCCAGTGCCGGACGATCCTGCGCGAGCAGGGTGCCCACGTGGCAGTCGGTATGGGCGGTTACCCGAGTGCCCCGGTGATCGTGGGGGCACGGATGGCGGGTCTGCCGAGCCTGGTGCACGAGTCCAATGCGGTGCCGGGCCGCGCGAACAAGTTCGCCGCCCGGCTCACCCCGCACATCGCCCTGGCCTTCGACCGCAGCCGCGAGCATCTGACCGGCGGTGAACGGGCCGAGACCGTGGGCATGCCGCTGGTCGGACCGCTGGCCGGCCTGGACCGCGCGGCACTGCGAGCGCAGGCGCGGCGGGAGTTGGGCATACCCGGGAACGCCCGGATGCTGCTGGTCAACGGCGGCAGCCTGGGCGCGGCACGGCTCACGGAGGCCGCCGTCGGGCTGGCGGCCCGCCGGCGGTCCCGCACCGACCTGCGCATTCTGATCAAGACCGGGCCGGCGGCCCTGGACGAGACGCGGGCCCGGCTCGCCGCGCAGGGCGGGGACGCCGTCGCCGAGGCGGTGTCCTACCTGGACCGCATGGACCTCGCCTACGCGGCCGCCGACCTGGTGGTCTGCCGGGCCGGCTCGGCCACCGTCGCGGAACTGGCCACCATCGGCATGCCGGCCGTCCTCGTCCCGTACCCGCACGCCCCCGGCGACCACCAGACCCACAACGCCCGCGTCCTGTCGGACGTCGGCGCGGCCCTGCTGCTGCCCGACGCGCAGACCGGTGTCGAGAGCCTGGACGCCCTCGTCACCCCGCTGCTCGACAACCCCGCCCGGCTGGCCGCCATGAGCCACGCCGCCGACCCCGGCACCCATGCACGGGCCGCCGACCTGCTGGCCGCCAAGGTCATCGACCTGGCCGCGAACCCCCAGTCCGACCGCACCGCAAACCCGTTCCAGGAGTCCGCATGAACACCCAGGCCACGACGGCACGCACGAGCACGCCGCACACCGCATGGAAGGGCCGTACGGTCCTGGTCACCGGCGCCGAAGGCTTCATCGGCTCGACCCTCGTCGACCTGCTCGTCGAACAGGGCGCGAACGTCCGGGCGTTCGTCCATTACAAGCCGTACGCAGAGAAGGGCCACCTCGCCCATCACCTGGGCCCCGCCGGCCCCGTCGAGACGATGGCGGGCGACGTCCGCGACGCGGGCCGGGTGATGGACGCCGTGGCCGGCTGCGACACGGTCTTCCACCTCGCCGCCCTCATCGGCATCCCCTACAGCTACGACTCGCCCGGCGCCTACGTCCAGACCAACGTCGTCGGCACCGAGAACATCGCCGAAGCCTGCCGCCGCCACTCCGTGCGCCGCCTGGTGCACACCTCCACCAGCGAGGTCTACGGCACCGCCCTGACCGCCCCCATCAGCGAGGACCACCCCCTCCAGCCGCAGTCCCCCTACTCCGCCTCGAAGATCGGCGCGGACATGATGGCGCTCTCGCACCGGCACGCCTTCGACCTGCCCGTCACGGTCGTGCGCCCGTTCAACACCTATGGTCCCCGCCAGTCGGCACGCGCCGTCATCCCGACCATCCTCGCCCAACTCCACTCGGGCACACGGGAGATCAAGCTCGGCTCGCTGACGCCCACGCGCGACTTCACCTACGTCGCCGACACCGCGGCGGGTTTCATGGCGATGGCCGACTGCGACCGCGCGCTCGGTGAAGTGGTCAACCTGGGCACGGGACGCGAGATCGCCATCGGCGATCTCGCCCGGGCACTGATCGCCGCGTCCGGACACGAGGCCGAGGTGGTCGTGGACCCGGCGCGGCTGCGGCCCGCGGGCAGCGAGGTGCAGCGGCTGCTCTCCGACAACTCGCGAGCCCGGGAGTGGGCGGGCTGGGAACCGCAGGTCTCCCTGGAGGACGGCCTGAAGCGCACTTCGGCCTGGGTCGCCGACAACCTCCACCTGTTCGCACCGCAGCGCTACCAGGTGTAAGGGGGCGTAAGGGGGGCGTAAAGGGGTGGAGGCGGATGTATCGGGCCATATATGCGATTCGTCACAGCCGGACCCTCTGGTCTACACCTCCACGCGAAGCAATAATTTTCCGAAGCTTTAACGGAATTTTTGCTTCCGGACGCCCCGAAGGACGCCCCATGAGCGCAATCGACTCGTTCATCGTCGACGTCAACGACGTCTTCTGGACCTACCTGCTGATCCCGCTGGTGATCGGCGCGGGTCTGTATTTCACGGTCCGCTCCAAAGCGGTGCAGGTACGTCTGTTCCCCGAGATGCTGCGCGTCCTCAGGGGCAAACCGCAGCCGGGGGAGGGCGGCGGCAAGGCGGTCTCGTCCTTCGGCGCGTTCACGATCTCCGCTGCTGCGCGTGTCGGCACCGGCAACATCGCCGGTGTCGCCACCGCCGTCACGCTCGGCGGCGCGGGCGCGGTGTTCTGGATGTGGGTGATGGCCGTCATCGGCGGCGCCTCGGCCTTCGTCGAATCGGCCCTCGCCCAGCTCTACAAGGTGCGCGGCGCGGGCGGCTCCTACCGGGGCGGCCCGGCGTACTACATGCAGCGCGCCCTGGGCAGGCGGTGGCTCGGCGTCCTCTTCGCCGTCACGATCACCGTGACCTTCGGCTTCGTCTTCAACGCCGTCCAGTCCAACACCATCACGAGCGTCGCCACCGCCTCACTGCCCGCCTCCGAGGCGGAGTGGTTCGGCCCGGCGATCGGCCTGCTGCTGGCGGCACTTCTGGGCCTCGCGGTCTTCGGCGGCGTCAAGCGCATCAGTTCGGTGACCACCGTGCTGGTCCCCGTGATGGCCGTCGTCTACCTGCTGCTCGGCAGCGCCGTGGTGCTGCTCAACCTCGGTGACCTGCCGCGGGTGTTCGGCGACATCGTCGGCGGCGCCTTCGGCTTCCGGGAGCTGGCGGCCGGCGGCATCGGCGCCGCCATCCAGCAGGGCATCCGGCGCGGCATGTTCTCCAACGAGGCGGGCCTGGGCTCCGCCCCCAACGCGGGCGCCGCCGCCGAGGTCTCCCACCCCGTCAAGCAGGGCCTGGTGCAGGCGTTGGGCGTCTTCTTCGACACCCTGCTGATCTGCTCGATGACGGCCTTCATCATCCTGACGACCAACCCCGAACTCGGCGGACGCCAGGGCGCGGACCTCACGCAGAGCGCCCTCACCGACACCCTGGGCGGCTGGGCCGGGCACGTCCTGACGCTCGTCGTCTTCATGCTCGCCTTCAGCTCGATGATCGGCAACTACTACTACGGCCAGTCCAACATCGAGTTCATGACCGACAGGCGCTGGGTGCTGCCCGCCTACCGCGCCCTGGTCCTGGTGGTCGTCTTCCTCGGCGCGCTCGGGTCGGTGAGCGTCGTGTGGAACCTCGCGGACGTCTTCATGGGCCTCATGGCCCTGATCAACCTCCTCGCCATCCTCCCCCTCTCGGCGATCGCCTTCCGCCTGCTGGACGACTACCTCGCGCAGCGACGGCTGGGCCTGGACCCGGTGTTCACCCGCGACCGGCTGCCGGACCTGGAGGGGGTGGAGTGCTGGGAGGCCCGGCCGGACCGTTCCCCCGAGAAGGCGCCGGTGTGACACCCGTGGGGAGGGCGGGCGACGGCCCCTTCGGGGCGCGATCGTGCACCGCACTTTTCCTGTGGTCGGCCGGTCCCGTTCAACGCAGCTTGTCGGCCTCCCGTACACGGTGGAGGTGGATGAGGACGTCGAAGGACGGGCCGATCGGGACATCGGCGAGGGGGCAGGGGTATTCGGTGCCGATACTGCGTCTGGGACGGGCGGAGTCGAGCCATGCGCGGGCCGCGGCCGGGGCGGTGCGGATGTCGAGGAAGTAATCGGTGTGACGGACCTGGTCGAGGGTGTACTCACTGGTGCCGGGATCCGCCGCACCCACGGTGAACTTCTTCCACGGGCCCACAAGGCTCTTGTCCTGCGCCAGGAGGGAGCCCTGGCCGAAGGTGAATCCGATGGGGACGTAGCCTTTGCCGAGCGCCTCGCGCAGGAACCCGCCCTGCGCCCTCGGGTGCGTCTCGGGGTCGTCGGGCACGTATGCCACATGCCCGTTGTGCGCGGACAGCAGCATCCGGTGACCGGTGTGCCGATGCCACCAGGCGACGTTCTCGGCCATCACCCGGTCGCGGTAGATCATCGCGGCCGGTATCGCCGCGGCGTCCTCGAGGTCGCAGGCGAGAAACCTGGCGGTCTGGGCAAGGAACCGGGCGTGCTGCACCGTCCACGCGAACTCGTCGCCCTCTGCGTCCCGTTGGGCCTCCAGCAATTCCAGGGCCTGCTGGGCGTTGGCCGCCAGCCGCTGTCGCTCCGGCAGCGGCCTGCGCAGGTAGGCGGCGCCGTCGTCGAGGGGGCGCAGGCCGGTGTAGAGCTCGGTGAAGCGCGGCAGCAGGTCCCGATGGTGCCGCCGGACGTAGCCCGTCACCCGCTCGAAGAGGTCGTCGCCCACCCTGGGATATCCGATGTCGTCGCCCATGAAGTGGACCCGGTGGCCGGGATGCCGGCGGTTGTGGTCCCGCATCCACTCGATCAGGTGCAGGAACTCCTCGCGCTCCCACGGCGATCCGCCCAGGGCCTCCTTCACGACCTGGCGTGCGTCCCCGCGCCCGCTCTGGACGTACTCGTCGAGGCGCAAGCCTGCGGGCCAGCTCATCTCCAGGGCGAAGGTGGTGAAGCCCTTCTCCTCGACGAGATACCGGAAGACCCGTTCCTTCATGGTGAAGAACTCGTGCGACCCGTGCGTGGCCTCGCCCAGCCCCACCACCTTCGCGTCGCCGATCATCGCCCCCAGGGGCCGCAGGTCGGTCGTGTCCGACCCCGGTTCCGTCGACCGCAGCGGACGGGCCGCCTGCGTCAGCGCGCGGACCGGGTCCTGGTCACCGGGCCGTGCCGAGGCCCTCCGGGCTGCGTGGGCGGTTGCGGGGGTCAGTGACGACCCCACTGCGGCTGCCGCCGCGATCAGCAGCGGCCGTCGCCGTATCTGCCCGGTCATACCGATCACTCCTCAACTCGCATGTTCCAAGCCGAGAACGATGATCGCGCCGACGACGCGGCCGCGCCCTGGGGCCGGCCCCCGTGCTTTCCTGGGGACAGCCCCCGCCGCGGTGGGATCATCACCGATTTCCTCGGCCATGGCCGGAATCCCACCGCTCCACGACGCGCTGGGCGATCGTGAAGGCCGCGTTGGCCGCAGGCACGCCGCAATAGACGGCGGTCTGGAGGAGTACCTCGGAGATCTCCTCCGGCGTGAGGCCGTTGCGCAGTGCAGCCCGTATGTGCAGGGCGAGTTCCTCGTGGTGGCCGCCCGCGACGAGGGCGGTGAGGGTGATACAGCTGCGGGTGCGGCGGTCCAGGCCGGGGCGGGTCCAGATTCCGTCCCACGCGTAGCGGGTGATGAAGTCCTGGAACGGTGCGGTGAAGGGGGTCGTGGTGGCGGTCGTCCGGTCGACGTGGTCGTCCCCGAGGACGGCGCGGCGCATTGCCGTCCCCGCTGCCGTGGACTCAAGGGACCCGGTGAGGTGGTGGTGCAGAGCGGTGAGAACGGCCTGCGGCTGTTCGACGGTGGCCAGGTGGGCGGTGCGGGGGAGTTCGACGAGGGTGGAGTCCGCGATGCCGTCGGCCAGTTCGCGGGCCCGGTCCGGGGGGACCGCCCGGTCCTCGCGGCCTGCGACGATCAGGGTCGGGGCGGTGATGCGGGGCAGTTCGGCACGCAGGTCGGCGGCGGCCAGGGCGCGGCAGCAGGCCGCGTAGCCGGCCGGGTCGACGGACCGGTGGTCCCGTACCAGGGCCTCGGCGGCGGCGGTCTGCCGGAAGGCCGGGGTGAACCAGCGGGCGGGTGCCGAGGCGGCGAGGGTGTCGATGCCCTCTTTCCGTACCAGGCGGCCGCGTTCGTGCCATGCCGACGGTGTGCCGAAGCGGGCGGCGGAGCAGATCAGGGCGAGGGAGGTGACGCGCTCGGGACGGTGCGCGGCCACGTGGGCGCCGACCGCGCCGCCGAGGGAGATCCCGGCGTAGGCGAAGCGTTCGGTGCCGAGGGAGTCGGCGAGGTCGAGGACCAGGCGGGCGAGGTCGTGCACGGTGGCGTCCGGCCCGAGAGGGGAGGCCGGTGAGCCGCCGTGCCCGGGCAGGTCCCAGCGTACGGTCCGGTGCCGGCGGGCGAGGCCGGGAAGCTGCGGATCCCATACGGCGAGCGAGGTGCCCAGCGACGGGCCGAGCAGCAGTACGGGGGCGTCGTGCGGACCGTCGATGCGGTGGTGGAGGAGGCCGCGGTTCACAGGTGTTCCCCGAGGGCTCGGTCGGTCAGGGCTCGGGCGGCACCCAAGTAGCCTGCATGGTCGGCCAGTTCGGGCAGGTCGGGTAGTTCTCTCGTGGAGAGGTCGGCGCGCAGGGCCTCTTCGAGGCCGCAGCCCTCGGCGGCGGTCAGGCGCGCGGCCCGGGCCAGCGCGCTCCTGGCCGCGCTGCGGCCGATCAGCGGCGTGAGGGCCACGGCGAGGCGCTCGGCGGCGAGGAGGCCGTCGGTCCGGTCGAGGTTCTCCCGCATGCGGTGCGGGTGGACGCGCAGGTTCTCGGTGAGCTCGGCCGCGTGCCGGGCGGCGGCTCCGGTCAGACGCAGGGCCTCGCGCAGGGGTTGCCACTCGGCGTGCCAGGCTCCGGCCGGCCGTTCGTCCTCCGCTGCGAGGGCGCCGAACAGGACGGCGGCGAGTGCGGGGAGTTGGCGGGCGGTGGCCGCGATGAGCACGGCGCGGACCGGGTTGGACTTGTGCGGCATGGCCGAGGACGCGCCGCCGTCGGCCTCTGTGAGCTCGCCGGTCTCCGTGCGGGACAGGACGAGCACATCGGCGGCGATCTTGCCGAGTGCGCCCGCGGTGAAGGCGAGCGAGGCGGCGAGGTCGGCGATGGGAGTGCGCAAAGTGTGCCAGGGGAGGACGGGTTCGGCGAGCCCGGTCCGCCGGGCGTACGCGGCGATCAGCCGCAGGCCGAGGCCGGGGTCGGGAGCCGTGCCCGTCGCCTCGGCGTGGGCGTGGAAGGCGGCCAGAGTGCCTGCGGCACCGCCGAGTTGGGCGGGGAGTGCGGCGCGGGTCGCGGCCAGGCGGCGCTGCGCCTCGCGGACGAGGCTGCGCCAGCCGGCCGCCTTGAGCCCGAAGGTGATCGGCACGGCGTGCTGGGTGAGGGTGCGTCCCGGCATCACGGTGTCCCGGTGCGCGGCGGCGAGCCGGGCCAGCGCCACCGCGGTACGGTCCAGGTCGGCGAGGGTGAGGTCCAGGGCGCGGGCGGCGACGAGCATCAGCGCGGTGTCGAGGATGTCCTGGCTGGTGGCGCCCCGGTGCACGGAGGCGGCGGCGTCCGGGTCGCGCGCCGCGACGGCGGCGGTGAGGTCGGCGACCAGGGGGAGCACAGGGTTGCCGCCGGAGCCGGCGCGCGCCGCGATCGTACGGACGTCCAGCTCGCGGGCGGCGGCGGTGACGGCCTCGGCGGCCGTGCCGGGTGCGAGGCCGAGGTCGGCCAGGGCCTGCACCAGGGCGGCCTCGGCCTCCAGCATGGCGGCGAGGACCGCCGCGTCGCCGGTGGCGGCGGCCACCGGGGTTCCTGCGGCGACAGGGGTGAGGAGGCCGAGGTCGTCGGCCGGGTAAGGCACAGGGGCGTCGGTCGAAGGCTCAGTCGAAGGCAAGGAAGACCGTCTCCTTCTCGCCCTGCAGCCGGATGTCGAAGCGGTGCAGGCCGGCGCCCTCCGGCCGGGTCCGGAGCGTCGCCCGGCGTTCGGCGGGCAAGGCCGTCAGCAGGGGCTCGACGTGGGTGAGGTGATGCCCGGTGATGTAGGCGCGGGTGAAGAGGTGGTGGAGCAGGCCGCGGGCGAAGACGCACACCGAGAGGTACGGCACGCCGCCCGGCGGCAGGGTGTGCAGGGCGTAGTGGCCGTCGGCGTCGGTGGCGACGCGGCCGAAACCGGTGAACGTCACGCCGTCGCGCCCGGCGTGGCCGCCCGTGGCAGGGTCGCGGCGCAGGGAACCGGGCGCGCCGCTGCGGCTGCCGTCCGGCGCGGGCTGCCAGAACTCCAACAGCGCGTCGGGGACGGGTACTCCGGCACCGTCGCGGACGTGTCCGTGCACGGTGATGGCCTGCGGGTGCCCGGCAGAGGCGACGTGGTGGCCGTCGGGGGAGGGCAGGGCACAGCCGAAGAACGGGCCGACGGTCTGGGAAGGGGTGGGGAGAGGGCTCATGGGCGGCTTCCCTCGGTGCGGGTGGCGGCGGGGCCGTCGAGGACGATGTCCCAGCGGTAGCCGAGCGCGTCCCCCGCCGCGGAGAGGTCGTGGTCGTAGCCGGCGATCAGGCGGGAGCGGGCGGCGGCGTCGGTGACGGACTGCAGGATGGGGTCGTAGGGCAGGAGCGGGTCGCCGGGGAAGTACATCTGGGTGACCAGGCGTTGGGTGAACGCGGCGCCGAAGAGCGAGAAGTGGATGTGGGCGGGCCGCCAGGCGCCGGTGTGGTTGTGCCAGGGGTAGGCACCCGGCCTGACCGTGGTGAAACGGTAGCCGCCTTGACGGTCCGTCAGACAGCGCCCGGTACCGGTGAAGTTGGGGTCGAGCGGGGCGGGGTGCCGGTCGCGGCGGTGGGCGTAGCGGCCGCAGGCGTTGGCCTGCCAGATCTCGACGAGCTGTCCGGCGACGGGGCGTCCGGCCCGGTCGAGCACGCGGCCGGTGACGGTGATGCGCTCGCCGAGCGGTTCCCCGGCCTGCCCGCGGGTCAGGTCGGCGTCGGCCTCGGTGACGTCGGTGGCGCCGAAGACCGGGCCGGAGAGTTCGACGGCCTCCGGGTCCCGGAGGGGGACCAGCGGCTGCCGGGGGTGGCGCAGGAGGCTGCTGCGGTAGGGCGGGTAGTCGCGCGGGGGATGGTGGCGGACGGTGCCGGAAGCCGCGTAGGCCTGGGCCTGTTGGTCGATCTCGTGGGATATGTCCTGCTGGGTGGGAGGCCTTGAAGGCACGGAGTCACCTTTCGGGGGAGAGCCCGGGAGAGAGCGTGGGGCCTGGCGTCACCGGTGCCGCAGTCCGGCGCGCGACCTCGGCGGCGTCGACCCCGGGTGCGGTCTCGGCGAGGACCAGTCCTGTGCCGGTGACGTCGAGGACGCCGAGGTCGGTGATGATCCGGTGCACGCAGGCCCGGCCGGTGAGCGGCAGCGAGCACTCCTCGACGATCTTCGGGGAGCCGTCCTTGGCGGTGTGCTCCGTCAGCACGATCACGCGGCGCGCCCCGTGCACGAGGTCCATGGCGCCGCCCATGCCCTTGACCGTCCTGCCCGGGACCGACCAGTTGGCCAGGTCGCCGTGGGCCGAGACCTGCATCGCGCCGAGGACCGCGGTGTCGATGTGACCGCCGCGGATCATGCCGAAGGAGAGCGCGGAGTCGAAGAAGGCCGCGCCCGGCAGCGCCGTCACGGTCTCCTTGCCCGCGTTGACGAGGTCCGGGTCGACGGCGTCCTCGTCCGGGTACGGGCCGACGCCGAGCAGCCCGTTCTCCGCGTGCAGGACGACACCCGCGTCCTCGGGCAGGAAGTCCGCGACGAGCGTGGGCAGTCCGATGCCGAGGTTGACGTACGAGCCGGCCTGCAGCTCCCGGGCGGCACGGGCCGCCATCTGGTGCCTGGTCCAGCTCATGCGGCGTGCACCGTCCTGCGCTCGACGGGCTTGTGCGCCGCCTGCTGCGGCGTCAGTACGACCACGCGCTGCACGAAGATGCCCGGCAGGTGCACGTGGTCGGGGTCCAACTCGCCCGGTTCCACGAGCTCTTCGACCTCGGCGACGGTGATGCGCCCGGCCATGGCCGCGAGGGGGTTGAAGTTGCGGGTGGTCCTGGCGAAGACCAGGTTCCCGTGGCGGTCGCCCCGGGCCGCGCGGACGAGGGCGAAGTCGGTGGTGATGGCGTGTTCCAGGACGTAGGGGCGGCCGTCGAACTCGCGGACCTCCTTGGGCCGGGAGACGGCCGCGACGCGGCCGTCGGGGGTGTGGCGCCGGGGCAGCCCGCCGTGGGCGACCTGGGTGCCGATGCCCGCCGGGGTGTAGAACGCGGGGATGCCGCAGCCGCCGGCCCGCAGGCGTTCGGCGAGGGTGCCCTGCGGGGTGAGCTCCACGTCCAGCTCGCCGTGGAGATAACGGCGCGCGAACTCCGCGTTGTTGCCGATGTACGAGCCGGTCACCCGGCGGATCCGGCCGGCCGCGAGCAGGATGCCCAGGCCGTGGCCGTCCGTGCCGCAGTTGTTGGAGACCACGCTCAGTCCACCGGCACCCTGCCCGTACAGGGCCCGGATCAGGGTGTCCGGCACGCCGACGAGGCCGAATCCGCCGACGGCGAGGGACGCGCCGTCCTCGATGTCCGCCACTGCCTCCGCGGCGGTGGGCACTGCCTTGTCCACCATCTCCCTCACGTCCGTCACGCGGCGAAGCGGTAGACGGCCTGGGCGACGGCGGCGGGCTTGGGCTGTCCGTCGACCTCGACGGTCAGGTCGACCGTGACCTCCGCGCCGCCCTGGACGCCCCTGGTGGCGGCGATGACGCCGCGGGCGCGGATCCGGGAACCGACGGGGACGGGAGCGGGGAAACGTACCTTGTTGAGGCCGTAGTTGACGGCCATGCCGACGCCCCGGACCTCCAGCAGCCGGTTCCACAGCGGGATGAGCAGGGCGAGGGTGAGGTAGCCGTGGGCGATGGTGCCGCCGAAGGGGCCCTTCCTGGCGCGTTCGATGTCGACGTGGATCCACTGGTGGTCGCCGGTGGCGTCCGCGAAGGTGTCGACGCGTTCCTGGCCGACCTCCAGCCAGT
Source organism: Streptomyces sp. NPDC002536 (assembly GCF_053594995.1). Lineage (NCBI taxonomy): Bacteria > Bacillati > Actinomycetota > Actinomycetes > Kitasatosporales > Streptomycetaceae > Streptomyces > Streptomyces sp. NPDC002536. Next base: position 62,455 of record NZ_JBSFWU010000008.1, on the reverse strand, counting down.
CGCTGTGGCCGAGGTCGGTGCCGGTGAGCGCGAGGAGTTCGGTGATGCCGTTGACGGTACGGGGCATGGCGGAGCCTCTCCGGAGAAGGGGGGAGGGGGTGGTCAGTGCTGTCCGTGGGCGGCCCGGAGCAGGCGCTTGAGCAGCTTGCCTGCGCCGTTGCGCGGGAGGGCGTCGGTGAAGACCACCGACTTGGGGATCTTGTAGCGGGCCAGGCGGCCGTCCAGGTGCGCGGTGAGCTCTTCCGCGGACGCGGTGCCGCCGGGGCGCAGGACGACGACGGCGCGGCCGGTCTCGCCCCAGGTCGGGTCGGGGACGCCGAAGACCGCGCATTCGGCGACGGCCGGGTGTTCCAGCAGCGCCGCTTCGACCTCGGCGGGGCAGACGTTCTCGCCGCCCGAGATGAAGACGTCCTTGAGCCGGTCCACCAGGTGGAAGTAGCCGTCGGCATCGACGGTGGCGAGGTCGCCGGAGCGGAACCAGCATCCGTCGCGGAAGGCGGCGGCACTCTCCGCAGGGCGGCCCCAGTAGCCGGGGGTGACGTTGGGCCCGGCGACCAGGACCTCGCCCGGCTCCCCGGGCGCGGCCGGCTCACCGGCCGGACCGACCAGCCGTACGTCGGTGAAGAAGTGCGGGACGCCCGCCGAACCGGCGTGGCCGGCCGCGTCGTTCCGGTCGAGCAGCAGCACTCCGGGCGCGGTCTCGGTCATGCCGTAGCCCTGGACGAAGGCGAGACCGCGGTCGAGGTAGCGGCGGATGGTCCGGTCCGGGACGGGTGCGCCGCCGCACATCAGGGTGCGCAGGCTGCCGAGGTCGGCCGTGTCCCAGCCGGGGGCGGCGGCCAGCGCGTCGTACATGGCGGGGACGCCGAACAGGCCGGTGACCCGGTGCCGTTGGATCAGCTCCAGGGTGCGCCCGGGGTCGAAGGCGGAATCGAGGACGGCGGTGCCGCCCTTGAGGAGGGTGGGCAGGCAGGTCATGTTGAGCGCGGCCGTGTGGAAGAGCGGTGCGCTGACGAGGGTGACCTCGTCGGTGGCGAGGTCGCTGTCGACGAGGACGTTGAGGCTGTTCCACAGGACGTTGCCGTGGGTGAGCACGGCGCCCTTGGGGCGGCCGCCGGTCCCCGAGGTGTACATGATCATGCACAGGTCGTCGGGGCCCACCGGCTGCTCGACCGGCTCGTCCCGGGATCCGGCCAGCAGCGTCTCGTAGGTCTCTCCCTCGGCCTCCAACACCTCGGTGCAGTCGTCGAGTTCGGATGCCGCCGGGTGCCGCAGGCTCAGCAGCAGCCGGCTGCCGGAGTCCTGGAGCTGGTGGCGCAGTTCCGGCAGTGCGAGGCGGGTGTTGAGCGGGACGAAGACGGCGCCCAGCGATCCGGTGGCGAACAGGGCCTCCAGGAAGGCGGGGTGGTTGGGGCCGAGGAAGGCCACCCGGTCGCCCTGGCGGATGCCGTGCGCGCGCAGCAGGTGCGCGAGGCGGGTGGAGCGGTCGTGGAGCTCGGCATAGCTGGTGGAGTGTTCTTCGTGGAGCAGGGCGGTGCGGTGCGGGGTCCTGCGGGCCCGCCGGGCGGGCCAGGAACCGATGCCGTGGTGCTGCAACGCATGACTCCCCTGGTCGGTTTCACTGGTGGCGGTCCAGGCCGAGCAGCCTGGCGGCGTTCTCCTTGAGGATCTTGGGGCGGACCTCGTCCTTGAGCGGCAGCGCGGCGAAGTCGGCGAGCCAGCGGTCGGGGCTGATGAGCGGGTAGTCGGAGCCGAAGAGCACCTTGTCCTGCAGCAGGCTGTCGGCGTAGCGGACCAGTTGCGGCGGGAAGTACTTCGGGGACCAGCCGGACAGGTCGATGTGCACCTGTGGCTTGTGGGTGGCGACCGCCAGTGCCTCGTCCTGCCAGGGGAAGGAGGGGTGGGCGAGGATGATGGGCATGCCGGGGAAGTCGGAGGCGACGTCGTCGACGTCCATCGGATTCCCGTACTTCAGCCGGATGCCGCCGCCTCCGGGCGCGCCGGCGCCGATGCCGGTCTGGCCGGTGTGGAAGACGGCGACGGCGCCCGCCTCCTCGATCGCCTCGTACAGCGGGTAGGCCAGCCGGTCGTTGGGGCGGAACGCCTGGAGGATGGGGTGGAACTTGAAGCCCTTGATGCCGAACTCTTCGACCAGACGGCGCACTTGGCGCACGCCGGCCCAGCCTTTGTGCGGGTCGATGCTGGCGAACGGGATGATGACGTCGGGGTTCTGCAGGGCGGCCTCGGCGACCTCCTCGTTGGGGACGGGCGGGGTGCCGGTGGCGGCCTCGGCGTCCACGGTGAAGACGACGCAGGCCATGCTGCGTTCGCGGTAGTGGGCGGCGATCTCGGGGAGCGTGGGGCGGCGGTGTGCGGCCTTGAAGTACGTCCCGGCCGCGGCGTCGAGCTCGTCGGAGAGGGAGGCCCGCCCGTGGGAGGAGATCTCGGCGTGGGTGTGCACGTCGATGGCGACGAGCTCGTCGACGTTCACCGAGAGGCCTCCTGCACGGTGCGCGGCGCCGGAATGCCGTAGGTCTCCGGGGTGCGCCCGACGGAGACCGGCCAGGCGGCGGCGATCGCCTCCGCGCTCCAGCCGCCGTCCGCGTAGGCGACGGCGGTCTCCTGCGGGTGGGACCACAGAGCGAGCCTGTCGCCGCCGATGCCGATGCACTGGCCGGTGATGCCGGCGGCGGCCTCGGAGGCGAGGAAGACGGCCAGCGGGGCGACGTCCTCGGGGGTGCCGAAGCCCTCGCCCTTGCGCAGGGCGTCGGGCAGCGGGGTGCCGTGTCGCTCCAGCGCCTCGACGTACGGGGCGAAGGCCGGGATGGTCCGGGTCATGGCGGTCGCGGCGACCGGTATCACGGCGTTGACGGTGATGCCGTCGCGCGCCAGTTCCATGGCCCAGGTGCGCACCATCGCCGCGATGCCGGCCTTGGCGGCGGCGTAGTTGGTCTGCCCGAAGTTGCCGCGCTGCCCGGCGGGCGAGCCCGCGACGAGGATGCGGCCGCCCCCGCCCTGCTCGCGCATGCGCCGTACCGCCGCCCGTACACAGGTGAACGTGCCGCGCAGATGGACCCGGACGACGGTGTCGAAGTCGTCGTCCGTCATCTTCCACAGCACCCGGTCGCGCAGGACGCCCGCGTTGGTGACCATCACGTCCAGCCGTCCGAAGGCGTCCACGGCGCGGGCGACCAGGGCCTCGGCCGCTTCGCTGCTGCCGACTTCGGCGGCCTCGGCAACGGCCCGGCCCCCGGCCTCCTCGATCTCCTTGACGGCGGCGGCTGCCGCGTCCGCGTCCACATCGTCGACCACGACGGCGGCGCCGGCTGCGGCGAGGGCCTTGGCATAGGCGAGGCCCAACCCGCGTCCGCTGCCGGTGACGACGGCCACTTTCCCGTTCAGATGCATGAGTTGCATGGGAGCGCTCCTCGACTGGGGGTGGAGGGAGGGTGGAGGGAGGCATTCACGTTAGGCACTTTTCGCGTAGGCCGTCAATCATGTGCCGAATATTTCGGCCTGCCCCGCACGGCGGCCGCGGCGCCGCCTACGCTGTGCGCGTGACCAGCCTCGAACCCGCCCCGCGCCCCCAGTCGTTGATGCTGAACTTCTTCGGCATCCATGTGCTCGGCCGGGACGCCGCCCTGTCCTCCGGCTCCGTGATCGAGGTGTTCGCCCGGGTCGGCGTCACCGAGGAGGCGGTCCGATCGACCCTGACCCGCATGGTCGGCCGGGGGCTGCTGGAGCGTCACCGCAGGGGCCGCAAGGCGTACTTCGCCCTCACTCCGCGCGCAGTGACGGTCCTTCAGGACGGCCACGACCGCATCTGGCGCACCGGGGCCGTCAACCGCGACTGGGACGGGCAGTGGACCCTGGTCGGCTACTCCCTGCCGGAGGCCTGGCGGCGCGAACGGCACGACCTGCGCTCCCGTCTGACCTGGGGCGGCTTCGGACTCCTGCAGAGCGGGCTGTGGGTGGCCCCCGGCGTGGTGGACGTGGCCGCGCTGCTCGGGGACCTCGCGCTCGACGACCGTCTCCGGGTCTTCCGGGGCACGGTGCTGGCGCCGACGGAGGCCGGGCAGGTGGTGGAGTCCGCCTTCGACACCGCCGCGATCGCCGCCCAGTACCGCACCTTCCTGGACCGCTGGGACCGGCCCGGTGCCCTGGGCGAGGACCCGCTGAGCGGGCAACTGCTGCTGCACACCGACTGGCTGGAACTGGTCCGGCGCGACCCCCGCCTGCCCGCCGAGCACCTGCCGGCGGACTGGCCCGCGATCCGCGCCGAGCGGCTCTTCCAAACCCTCGCCCGGCGCTGCGCGGCCGGGGCCCGCACGCAAGCGGAACGGGTCCTGGACACCATCCCTGCCCCGACTTTCCCGGCAACTTCTTGACCGCTGCCGAGAGTACGACCTACATTCGACGCGCTCTCCGCCGCGCCGGCGCATCGCTGCGACACGTACCGCTCCTCCCAGCCCACCGCACCCAGGAGCACTCCGCCATGCGCACACGCCTCGCACGCCGCATCGCCCTCGGCGGTGCCGCCCTCGCCCTCGCTCTCACCGCCGCCCCGCCCGTCGCCGCCCGCACCGGGGCGGCCGCAGAACACCGCACCGGCACCCTCGCCGACGGCGCGGGCTGGGTCGCCGACATCCCGCAGCACTGGAACGGCACACTGCTGCTGTACAGCCACGGCTACGGACCGATCCGGGCCCAGGACGCCCCCGGCACGGCCACGGGCGCCGCCCTGCTCGCCGAGGGCTACGCGCTCGCCGGCTCCTCCTACGACCCGCACGGATCGCAGTGGGCCCTCGGCAGCGCGGAACGCGACCAGTTCGCCACCCTCGACGCCTTCACCGCCGCCGTCGGCAGCCCCCGACGGACCATCTCCGTCGGCCAGTCCATGGGCGGCCTCGTCAACGCCCGGATCGCCGGCGACGCGCACGGCCGGATCGCGGGCGCACTCGGCCTGTGCGGACTGGTCGCCGGCGGCATCGACCTGAACACCTACCAACTCGCCGGCGAGACGGCCCTCGCCGCGCTGCTCGCCCCGGCCGACCGGATCACCCTGACCGACTACCCCGACGCCGCGGCGGCCACCACCGCCGCCAACTCCCTGACCGCAGCGGCCGGGACCGCCCAGCGCACCCCGCAGGGCCGCGCCCGCATCGCCCTGGCGGCCGCCTACCTCAACCTGCCGGCCTGGGCCCCGGACCAGGACCCGCCCGACGTCGACGACCCGGCCGGACAGGAAGCACAGCAGTACCAGTGGCTCGCGGCCGGACAGCTCGGCTTCGTCATGACAGCACGCTACGCCGTCGAACAGGCCGCAGGCGGCGACAGCGGCTCCACGGAAGGACTGAACTGGCGTGCCCTGCTGGCCGGTTCACCCCACTATCGCGAAGTCCGCGCGCTCTACCGGGCAGCCGGCCTCGACCTGGCCGCCGACCTGGCGACCTTGTCCCGGGCCCCCGCCCACCGCGCGGATCCGGCCGCAGCCCGCTGGATGCGCCGAAACTCCACGGCGGACGGGCGGTTGGCCGTGCCGCTGCTCGACCTGCACACCGCCGCCGACCCCCTCGCCCCCGCCGAACAGGAGACGGCCTTCGCCGCCCGCGTCCGCGCCACCGGCAACGCCCCACTGCTGCGGCAGGCGTTCGTCGCCCGCCAAGGCCACTGCGCCTTCACCCCGAACGAGATCCTCGCGGGCCTGCACGCGCTCGTCCGCCGGATCGACAGCGGCCACTGGCCCGCAACCGACGCCGCCACCCTGACCGCCGACCAGCCCGTCGGCACCACCGCGTTCACCGACCACCGCCCCGGCCGGCTGGTCGCCCCCTGACCACGGACCGGGCGTCAGACGCCCGGCACGTCGGCGGCCTGCCGCGCCCAGTAGCGCCAGCCCGCCTCGATCTGCTGGGCCGACCAGACCGTGGAGGCCTTTTCCACACTCCTCTTATGGCTCGTGAAGTCCCGGATCCCGCCGGCGGCCAGGGCGGTGAGCTGCAGCGCGCAGGCCCGGTGCAGCAGGACCGCCGTCATCACCGCGTGCGCGACGTCCGGGCCGACCGCCACCAGTCCGTGCTGCGGCATCAAGCAGGCGCGTGCCGCGCCGAGTTCACGGGCCAGCGCCCGGCCGAGTCCGGGGGAGTTGACCAGGTTGGCGGTCGCCGTGAACCGCGGCAGCCCGTGCTCGGCGAAGAGCACGGCGTCGTGACTGATCGGCCGGAGCGGCACGTCCAGGGCGCTGAAGGCGTTCACGGCGGCCGCGTGGGTGTGCACGGTCGCCCCGACCTCGGGACGGGCCCGCATGATCTCGGTGTGGATCGGATACTCCTGGTGCGGCGCACCCGCACCGACGAGCACGTCGCCCTCCCAGGAGACCAGTTGCACCCGGTCGTGGCGGATCTCCTCCAGCCCCCAGCCGGGTGCCTTCATCCACACCCCGCGGCCTTCGTCGTCGCGCAGCGCCAAGTGCCCCCAGACCATGTCGCCGTGGCCGGCCGCCGCCAGCGCCCGGCTGCCGAGGGCGGTGAGTTCGGCGAGAGGGTGAATGGTGTTGTCCATGGGGCCTCCGATCGATGGCGAGGTCTCCCATCCGACCACTACGGAATCACGTCGTCCACGCCCAGCCGCCGTACACCCGGCACGTGGTCGTCCAACTCGCCCGGTTCGAAGCGGCACATGCCCACCACGTGCCAGAACTCGCCCGCCATGTCGCCGTCGAACTTGTAGCCGCCGGACGGTGTCAGGGCCGCCCAGCCGCCCTCCACCCCGATCAGCGTGGCTCGTGCCGACGGGGTGCCGTCCTCCGGCACCGTCCACAGCCGGACCGTGCCGTCCGCGCCCCCGCCGGCGAGCAGGGAGCCGTCGGGGCTGAAGGCGAGGGCGAGGATCCGGCCGGTGTGGCCGGTGAGGCGGCCGGCGTCCGTGCCGGTCAGGGGGTTCCACAGGCGCACGACGCGGTCGTCGCCCCCGGTCGCCAGGAGCGGGCGGGTGGGGTGGGCCGCGGCGGTCCACAGGCGGCCGGTGTGGCCGCGCAGCCGGTGGACGGCGGTGCCCTCGCGCCAGACGATGGCCTGGCCGTCCCAGGAGGCGCTCGCCAGCCACGCGTCGCCGGGGCCGTGGACCACCGCGTACACGCGGTCGCTGTGCCCGCCGAGTTCGGCCACGAGGCGGCCGGCGGCGAAGTCCCACAGGCGCACGTACCGGTCGTCGCAGCCGGTGGCCAGGCCCGAGCCGTCCTTGCGGAACGCGATCGACCGGACCCGGCCCCGGTGCTGGGCGAGGTTGGTCACCAGGGTGCCCGTGCTGCGGTACCACAGCCGGACGGTGTCGTCGTCGTTGGCGGTGGCGAGGAGCTCGCCGTCGCCGCTGAAGGCCTCGGCCCACACGTGGTCGGTCTCGGCGTCGAGTTCGCGCTCGTACTCGCCGGTGGCGACGTTCCACAGGTAGACGTCGCCGTCGCTGCTGGCGGTCGCGAGCACGGAGCCGCGGGGGTGGAAGACGGCCGAGACCAAACGGTCGTTCCGGCCGGACAGTTCACGCACCCGGCACCCGGTCGTGGTGTCCCACAGTCGTACGACGCCGTCGTTGCCGCAGGCGGCCAGGTGGTGGCCCGTGGCGCTGAACGCCAGCCCCGTCACCTTCCGTCCGTGGCCGCGCAGGATGCGCCGGCCCTGTCCGGTGGAGGCGTCCCACATGCGCACCACGCCCTCGTTGCCCACGGACACCAGCAGCGGGCTGCCGTCCGGGGTGCCGCCATCGGGGCGGAACAGGCAGGCCCAGACCGATCCTTGGTGCTCGTCGGGCTGTCGGCGCAGCGGGGTGACGGACCAGGTGTCGGAGTCGATCGAGACCTGCCAGAGGCAGACCTCGCCGTCGCTGTCGCCCGCGGCGAGGAGCGCGCCTGTGGGGTCGAAGACGACCTGATAGACGGCTCCGCCCCGGCTCTTGACGGGATCGCCGACGGCGCTGCCGGCCACCGGGTCCCACAGCCGCACCTGGCCGTCGGTGTCGCCGCTGGCCAGCAGCCGGCCGCCCGGATGGAAGGCGAGGGTGTAGACCCGGCCGGTGTGGCCCGCGAGCCGGTGGAGCAGCTGCCGGTCCGCGACGTTCCAGACGCGCACGGTGCCCGGGCGGCCGTTCCCGCCCCGGTCGCCGGTGGCCAGCAGCGTCCCGTCCGGGCTGAACGCGGCGCGGTAGACGGCCCCTTGGTGGCCCTTGAGCTCGCCCAGCAGATGGCCGGTCGCGGTGTCCCACAGGCGTACCGCCGCGTCGGCGTCGCCGGTGACGAGCAGTGTGCCGTCGGGGCTGAAGACCGAGGTGTAGACGGGCGCCCGGTGGCCCGGGAGCCGGTGGGCGACGGCTCCCGTGGCGGTGTCCCAGAGGGTGACGGTGCCCTCCGGGTCGCCGGTCGCAAGCCGGGTGCCGGACCGGTCGAGGGAGACGGGCCACACCCCGTCGCGGTGCACGTCCAGTTCGTGGCGGCAGGTCCCGGAGACCGGGTCCCACAGCCGTACGACGCCGTCCGCCCCGCCGGTGGCCAGTACCTGCCCGCGGAACTTCACCGCGTAGACCCGTTCGGTGTGGCCCTGGAGGGTGCGCAGTGCGGTGCCGGTGGCCGCGTCGCACACCAGGACCCCGCCGTCGTCGCTGCCCAGGGCGAGGAGTTCGCCGCCGGGGCTGAACGCGACGGGCTCGGGCAGTCGTCCCGTGCGCATGCCGTAGCCGTACGGCACCCCGACCGCGGAGGGCCGCAGGCCGGGTTCGGCGGGGAGTCCGGGCGCGACGGAGGCGAACCGCAGCTCGGGGCTGTCCAGCAGCTCCTGGTCGGCCGCGGTGTTGATCAGTGCCGACTGGTACCAGCGGCTCCCGGCCACCCGGACCCCGTGCAGGGTGGTCCGCATCAGCCGCGCGCCGCGCAGGTCGGCGTCGCGCAGGTCCGCGCCGGTCAGGTCGGCGTCGGCGAGGCGGGCGCCCGCGAGCCGGGCACCGCGCAGCACGGCGCGGGACAGGCCCGCGCCGATCAGGCTCGCCCCGGTCAGGTCGGCACCGGTGAGGTCGACGCCGGAGAAGTCGCGGTAGGAGAGGTCCTCGCCGGCCAACAGGGCGCCGCGCAGGTCCGCGTGGGCGGGGACGCGGAGTCGGCTGAGGACCTTGATCGCGTTGGCTCTGGCGGTGCCCTGCGCCTCTCCGCCCGCGTCCGGCCAGTCGACCAGGGTGCGTTCGGCCCACTCGCGGACGGTGCGGTGGTCGGCGATGTCGCACAGGAACTCGACGGCCAGCTGGCTCAGCGGACGGCGGGTCAGGAGCCCCAGGGCGCCCTCGTCCGTCCCGCCCAGGCCGGCCGCCACCTCGCGCGCCACCAGCCACTCGACGACCGAGCCGTGGATGAAGCGGAACTGCCCCTCGTCGGTGCGCACGAGGAGGCTCCCGGAACCGACCGCGTGCGCCGCCTGCGGCACCGACAGCCTGCTGTCGGCCAGTTCGGTGAGCGCGGTGGCCACATCGGTCAGCTCGTCCATGCGCAGTCCGCTCTCGCCGCTCTCCCACAGCCGCAGGGCCAGCGTCGTCACCGCGCGCCACAGCTGGTCCAGGCTGAGCCCGGGAGGGCCGCCCCGGCCGCCGCGGCCGCGCCGCTCCTCGAACTCCAGCCACGCGGTGAAGACTTCCTCGTACAGCCCGGCGGGACTCAGCGCGCGCCCGGCACCGGTCACGGTCCGCAGCCGCTCGTGGTCGAGGCCCGCGACGAAGCTGAGCAGCCGCGGGTTGCGGCACATCGTGAGCAGGTCGGGAACGGCCTCCAGAAGCCGCACGCGCCGGTCGGCGGCCACGTCGTCGCCGTAGCGGGCGGCCAGGTAGGCGCGGATCTGCTCGGGGCTGAACTCCTGGAGCGCCAGCAGCCGGCGCTGCGGCAGCAGCCCGACGCGCTCGCCGAGCGCGGTCAGCACCTGTGCCTGCGACCTGAAGTGCTGGGTCCGGCTGGTGACCACGATCTTGGCGTTGTCGGCGGCCGCGTCGAGGAGCACCTGGAGATGATCGGCGGCCCGGTCGTAGCTGACGTGACGGACCAGCTCGTCGAATCCGTCGAAGAGCAGGACGATCCGGCCCTGCCGGAGCATGTAGCGGAAGGCGCGCAGGTCGATGCTGTCCACGCCGTGCGTGGCCAGGTGGGCGGCGACGAGGCCGTCGAGCGAGTGCGCCTTGTCCAGGGTGTTCAGCTCGATGAACAGCGGGGTCAGGTGCGGCAGTTCCGCCGGAAGGCGGCGGGCCAGCTCCCGCAGGGCGAACGTCTTGCCGTGGCCGAACTCGCCGAGCAGCAGGATGAAGCGCCCGTGCTCGGCCTCCAGCAGCTGCAGCAGGTCGTCCACGACCGCGTCCCGCTCCACGGCTCCCGGCCGCTCGATCTCCCGGTAGCGCTGGGGCAGATAGAGGCCGGGCGGGTACTGCGGGTCGGCGCCGATCCGCCCGGTCTGCGCCGCCACGTAGTCGCGGAGATCCAGCAGGCCCTGGAACTCGGTGAAGCTGCGGACGAGGACGCCGCGGCGACGGGCCAGTTCGCGCACCTCGGGGGGCAGCGGCGGGCCCTCGTGGACGAGGACGGCGTCGGTGTCGGTGCCCGATGCGCGGAGCGTGTCGACGAGTTGCTGCGCCTCCTCGGGCCCGAGGGCGCCGGTGCGGACGGCGATGCGCTGCTGCCGGACGAAGCCCGCCTCGGTCCAGGTGGCCAGCAGCCCGGGCGCGTCGCCGGGGACGCGCCGGAGGTGGACGCCCTCGTAGCGGACGCGGCAGACCTCGGAGACCCGTGCGACGAGGGCGTCCAAGGGGCTCTGCACGGCACGGCTCTCGGGCTCCGTGTCCTCGCTCCCGGCCGGCATCGAGGGGTCGGGGTCCGCCGACGGCTCCGGCTCCTCGGCGGCGGAGAGGGGCGACGGGCGCGGCGGCCCGAAGACGTGCCCGGCACCGCGCCACGACGTCTCCCACTGCCAGGGCGGCCGGCCGGGCCAGCGGGTGAGCCCCTCGGAGGTGATGCGGAGCAACTGGTACCGGCCCGGGGCGGAGGCGCCGAGGACCGGCAGCTCGCCCGCCGCCAGCGGCAACGCAGCGGCGGTGGGCGGGCCCGACGCGGTCCGCGGGGTGCCGTGGGGGCCGTGCAGCAGCACATGGAGGCGCGGGGCGACGAGGCGCGCGAGGGCGTCGGTGTCGCGCAGCACGGCCGCACCCTGACGGCGCCCCCGCTCGCCGGTCCGGCCGTGCTCCGGGCCGCCGGGGGACGCGGCGGCGCCCCGTCCGGCGTCCAGCCGCCCGTGGGTTTCCGGCGGATGGCGCAGTGCCCCCAGCCGCAGCCAGCCGTCCTGCTCGTAGCGGCGCAGGGCCTGCGCGAACCAGGCCGCCTGCTCGGGACCGAGCCAGGGGTACTGGTCGTCCGGCCGGTGGCTGTACGCCATCGAGGAGTTGAGGCCCGCGACGACGGTGCGCAGGGCCGGCACGGGGAACAGGCTCCAGGGCTGGTCGGCGTCGAAGACGGCGTCCAGGCCCTGGTAGAGCTCCTGGAACAGCCGGGCGTAGTGCCGCCACTTCGGCCAGTAGGGCGGCCTGGGCTGCAGTTCGTCGGCCTCGCAGGTGCTGAAGTAGGCGCGGCAGGCGGCCAGGTTGACGTCCTGCTCGCCGGGCACCACCACGAGCCGGTCGGCGGCCAGGCCGAGGCGGGCGCGCAGCCCGGTGAGGAAGGTCAGCGCCTGGTCGCACTCGCGCGGGCCGCCGGAGGCGGTCAGGTCCCCGGTGACGACGAGCAGGTCGGGCGCGGGCGCCCCCGCGTCGGTGAGTTCGACGAGGTCGCCCCAGACCGCGGCCTGCAGCCCGGCAGGGTCGGCCCCCCGGCCGAACCCGGGGCCGGCGAGGTGCAGGACGGAGACGGCCTGGCGGGCGTGGCCGCCGTCGGCCGCCAGGGGGTAGCCTGGCGGTGCGGCGGGACGGCGCCGCCCCGGCCAGCCCGGGCCGCCGGGCTGCGGACCGGACGAGGGGTGCGGGGCCGGGACCGGGGCGGGCGGCTCGGCCGGGCCGCCGGGGAAACCGGGGTGCCGGTCCGGGCGCGCCCGTCCGGCGAGCGCCTGGCCGACCCGGGTCATCAGCAGATCGCGGGCGGCCGCACCCTCCTGGACGCCGACCAGGTCGACATAGGTGATGGTGGCCAGCAGGCCCTCGACGGGGATGTCCTCGACGCGGACCGTGATCAGCCTGCGGTCGGGGGCGTCCGGGTCGGCGCGGAGGGCGGCCTGCCACTCCATGCGGCCGTAACGGGAGTTCTCGTAGTGGCGGGAGAGCACGGCGATCACGGCCGCGGACTGGCTCACGCCGCGGTCCATGAAGTCGACGAAATTGGTTCCGGGCACGAAGTCCCAGGCCTGGACGACGGTGCGGTAGCCGGCCTCCTCCAGGGTCCAGGCGATCCACGTCGCCCAGCGCTCGTCGGCCGGGGAGTAGCTGATGAAGAAGTCCAACAACCCTTGTTGTGCCGCCTGTTCACGCCCCTGGGCCATGTCTCCATGGTACGGGTCGTGAAGTCGTGGGTCACCGGATCGTGCGATGCCCGTGCGACACCCGTGCGATGCTCTGACCATGTATGTTGTCCGGGCCCTGGCCTCCCTGAAGCGTCTCCACAGGCTGGACTGGCTGGCCGGGGGAATCCTGCTCTGCGGTCTGCTGTGCCTCGCAGGCGGCGCGCTGCCCACGGAGCACGCGCGGGACGCGATGGAGAGAATAGCCCCGTTGCTGGCATTTCTCGGCACCGTGATCGTCCTGGCCGAACTGGCCGGGCGGGCCGGTGTGTTCGACGTCGTGGCGACGGGCGTGGCCCGCGCGGGCCGGGGCAGCTACGGCGTGCTGTTCGTGCTGTGCGTCGTGTTCGCCTCGGTGACCACGATGACGCTCAACCTGGACACGACGGCGGTGCTGCTGACCCCGGTCATGCTGGCGCTGGCCTCGCGGGTGGGGATCGCGGCGGTGCCGCTGGCCATGACGACGGTGTGGCTGGCGAACACCGCGAGCCTGCTGCTGCCCGTGTCCAACCTGACCAATCTGCTGGCCGCGGACCGGGTGGCACTCACCCCCATGGGCCTGGCCGCCCGGATGTGGGCTCCCCAACTCGCCGTGATCGCCGTGACCATGGGCTGCCTGTGGCTGTTCTACTGGCGGCCCGGCAGGCGGGGGGCGCAGATCTACGTGCCGCCGGAGCCGTACCGGCCCGCCGACCGGGTGGTGTTCCGGGTCTGCGGGGCGGCCTGCGCCGCCTTCCTGCTGGTGCTCCTGCTCGACGTCGTCCCGCTGTGGGCGGCGTCCGCCTCGGCCGCCACGGTCGTGGTCGCGGTGTACGCGGTGCGGCAGCGGGCGGCGCTGCGCCTGTCCCTGGTTCCGTGGCGCCTGCTGGTCCTCGTTCCGGGGCTGTTCCTGGTCGTGGAGACGCTCGACGTCCATGGACTGCACCGCGTGCTGTCCGCGGCGGTGGGCTCCGACGGCGGGCTGTTCGGCATGTTCCGAGCCGGGGCGGTCGGCGGGGGAATGTCCAACGTCCTGAACAACCTGCCCGTCTACCTGGCCGGCGAGTCCGCCGTCCCGCCGGCCAACCACGACCAGCTCCTGGCGCTGCTGGTCGGCACCAACGCGGGCCCGGTGATCACCCCGTGGGCGTCGCTGGCCACCCTGCTGTGGTTCGAACGCTGCCGGGCGCAGGGGGTGGAGGTGCCGCTGGGACGGTTCATGGGCACCGGCGCGGTGCTCGGGGTGGGGGCGGTACTGGCGGGCACCGTGGCGCTGGCGGTTGCCCCGTAAGGGGCGCGGGGAACTGCGCGACAAGCCCCCACCGGCCCGCGGACGACGCACGACCCCAGGGGTCCGGGGCGAAGCCCCGGGAGCTTCGACTGCGGGCGCTTCGTGGCTGGTCGCGCAGTTCCTCGCGCCCCTTACGGGGCGCGTCCGGTCAGGCGACCACCAGTCCGCTCGGGGAGGCGGCCAGCCCCAGGGGAGCGCTGCCGACGACCTTCAGCGTCCTCGCGTCGATCGCGTCGACCGTGCTGGACGCGTTCGTGGACACCCAGACCGTGTCGCCGACGGCCGTGATGCCCGTCGGTACGTGGGCCACGCGCACCGTGGCGATCACCCGGTGGGTGCGGGCGTCGAGCACGGTCACGGTGTCGTCGTTGGCGCCTGTGACGTAGACGCGCGAGCCGTCCGGGCTCACGGCGACCTGCCAGGGGGTCTTGCCGACGCGGATGCGTTCGCCGGTCCGCCCGCCTGCGGCGTCGACGACGGACAGGGTGTTCTGGAGGGTGTTGACGACGTAGACGTGCTGTCCGTCCGGGTGCACGGCCACGCCGTTGGCCTCTGCCTGGTCGGTCAACGTGTGCCGGACCTCGCCCTGTTCGGCGTCCATCACGGACAGGCCGTCGGAGCAGGTCACGTAGAGCGTCCGCCCGTCGGGACCGGCAGCCACGCAGCGCGGTGCGAGACCGGTCTCCCAGGTGTCGCTGAGCTTGTCGGAGCCGGTGTCGACGACCGAGAGGGAGCGCGATCCGTCGGCTCCGGTGGCCGGGCCGGTGGCGGCGACGTAGAGGTACGCGCCGTCCGGGGAGACCGCCACCCCGTGCGGGAAGAGACCCACGGGGACGGTGGTGACGATGCGGCCCTTCGCGGTGTCCAGGACGGAGACGTTGCTCGCGCCGGAGTTGCTGATGTAGACCTTGCTGCCGTCGGGGGTCCTGGCCGCGCCGAAGGGGTTGGTGCCGGCATAGATGCTGGCCACGAGTTTGTGGCTCGCCGCGTCGACGACGGAGACGGTGTTGCTGACGATGCATGCCGTGTAGACGTGCGGGCCCGTGCGCGGGGCGTTCCCGGACACCGCGTCCTGGGTGCCGGGGAAGTCGGTTCCCGCGGTGCCGTGCGGGAAGTCGTCCTTGTGCGTGGTGGCGTTCTCGACGATGCGGCTCATGGTGTACGGGCGGGGGGCGCCGATCAGGCTCTTCGCTCTGCCGCGCGGTGCCGGGGCGGGCGTGGATCTCGTGCGCGCGTCCGGTTCCTCCTGGTGCGGCGGGCTCTGGTCCTCGCCCGGGATGGTCACCGGCGGCAGTGTGGCGACGTTGTGCTCCGCGTCCCAGAACCGGTCCCTGGTCGGCGGCAGCGGCGGGAAGGCGCGGTCACCGGGCAGGCCGAGCGCGGAGGTGAGGTCGCCGAAGGTCCGGCGTCTCCAGTCGCTGATGTTCGGCTCGCGCACTCCGGTGAGGCGCTCCAGGAAGCGCAGGACGGAGGTGTGGTCGAAGGGCTCGCTCGCCACGAACCCGCCCTGGGTCCACGGCGAGACGATGATGCACGGCACCCGGATGCCGCCCCCGATCGGCTGTCCGCCGACGAACTCGTCCGGCGTGCCCTGCGGCGGCAGCGGCGGGACCACGTGGTCGAACAGGCCGTCGTTCTCGTCGTAGTTGATGATGAACACGGTCCTGCGCCAGACGTCCGGGTTCGCGGCGACGGCGTCCAGCAGCCCGGCGAGGTAGTCGGCACCGGCTGCGGGGAGGTAGTCCGGGTGCTCGCACTGCGGGGACGTGGGGATGATCCAGGACACGGTGGGCAGCCGACCGGCCCGTGCATCGCGTTCGAACGCACCGGCCGGGCCGATGGTCAGACCGTGCTCGTAGAGCGGATCCCCGGGCCGGGCGTCCTGGAAGGCCTGGAAGAACTCCAGGGGGTTGCAGCCGTAGTCGTCCTCCTCCTGGTAGACGTGCCAGGACACGCCCGCCTCGGTCAGCCGCTCCGGGTAGGTCGTCCAGCGGAAGGGCGACGGGATCGAGTTGCTGATGACGGGACCGCCGTGCCGCCCGTTCGGGTCGATCGTCCCCGTCCAGTGGTAGAGCCGGTTCGGCCAGGTCGGGCCGAGGACCGAACAGTGGTAGGCGTCGCAGAGGGTGAAGGACTCGGCCAGGGCGAAGTGGAAGGGGATGTCCTCGCGCCGGTAATAGCCCATGGTGTACGGGCCGTTCCGCTCGCCGTCGGCCTTGCGGTGCGCGGGGAGCCAGTTGTCCATCCGGCCGCCGTTGACCGCGCTGTGCTGCACCGTCCACGCGTGGCTCGTCGAGGGGATGGCCTGCGAGCTGGTGTTCAGGGTGTCGAGGTGGAAGGGCAGGAGGTAGCCGTCGGGGTTGGCCGGGTCCGGCTGGTAGAAGACCGAGCGCCCGCCGGGCAGGGTCACGGCGTGCGGGTCGTCGAAGCCCCGGACCCCGCGCATCGTGCCGAAGTAGTGGTCGAACGACCGGTTCTCCTGCATCAGGATCACGACGTGCTCGATGTCGTCCAGCTTCTCCAGCCGTCCGGGCGCATCCGCCATGGCGCGTCTCAGATTGGGCGGGAGCAGGGTGAGTGCGGCGGCGAGGCCGCCGCCGCCCAGTGTCGATGAGAGCAGCCGCCGACGGGAGAGCTCGGTCATGGTCCACCTCGGTGCCGGGGATCGGGACGCGCGCCAGCACACACCACGCAGCTCTCAGGCACAAGAGGGCACACGCGTCCCATATCCCGGCAGCGGCCGGATCACTTCCCCGAACTCGTCATCGGCTTCCTGCAGTTCAGCAGCGCCTCGTCGTCAGGAGTTCATGCGGCAGCCGTTGACCAGGCCGATCAGATACGACATGTCCTCCGGCCGCCCGGCGACGAAGCTGCGGTCGGTGTCCGGACCGGTGACACCGCCGGGGAACGGCCCCCCGTCCAGGGTGCGGATCTCGACGCCCGCCTCCATGGCGAGCAGTGCCCCGGCCGGCAGGTCGACGGCCTCCGCGCGGTAGCCGACGAACCCGTCGATGTCGCCGCGGGCCAGCATGGACCACGTCAGCAAGGGAGCCCACAGCTGCAGCAGCCGCCGGGAGTTGCGTTCGAGCCCCGCCCGCAGGGTGCGCGCCAGGGGGTCGTCGCGGGCCACCCCGTACCCCTGGGTCCAGCCCAGCAGGGGCCCGGCGGGCGAGGGCGTACGGGAGGCGACCCGCAGGGGCCCGTGCGGCCCCCGGGCCCCGTAACCGTGCAGTGCGGACCACGTCCTGCCGGTGACCGGGTCGTGCACCACGCCGACGACGGGCACGCCGTCCGCGCACAGGGCGATGCCGACGACGCAGGCGGTCAGTCCGATGGCCACGTTGTTGGTGCCGTCCAGCGGATCCACCAGCCACGTACGGCCGTTGGCCGCGGCACCGGCCAGCTCCCCGGCCTCCTCGGCGAGGATCCGGTCGTGCGGGAAGCCCGCCCGGATCCGCTGCACGATGACGTCCTCGGCCATGGTGTCCAGATCGGTGACGACGTCCCCGAGAGACCCCTTGGACCGGACCGCGTACTGCTGGGCGGCCTCGCCCCGGAGGTGCGCGCGCAGCAGCGCGCCGGCCTCGCGCGCGGCGCTCACCGCCAGCCGGTGCTCGGCGGCGAAGCGGGATGCAGGCAGCGGCGGGTCCTGCGCATCATCGGCGGTGAGGAGCATGGATCCTCCTGAGGACGGAGCCCGCGGTGCGGGCGGACTGCTCGGCGTCGCACTGCTGTCGTACCACCCGGTGCCCCGCGCCATGCAGCGGCCCGAGGGAGAGGTCACGGCCGCCCGGCCGGGAGCAGCCCAGCAGCACGGTCGCGGCGCTCCGGCCGGACACGAGGGTGGTGTGGAACTCCCCGGCGGGAAGGGTGTAGACCTCTCCGGCGCCACTGGTCTGCGCCACGCCCGGCTCGTGCGTCACCAGGCGGGGCGTCGGCCGGAGTTCGTCGACTCCCGCGGGATCGCTGACGATCTCGAAGACGCGGTGCGTCGGCTGCTCCTGATGATCCGTCACCTGCACCGGAACGTTGACCACTTGCCCGTACAGCACACAACTGGTCAGGTCCCAGCTGTGGGCATGCACCGGCGACGTGGTCAGTGCGGATGTTGCCTTGTGCGTCCCGTGCGCGTCGGCGCCGAAGACGTGGATGCAGACGCCGCAGCCGCCGTCGCGCTCCACGGGAAAGCAGAGGAAGCCCAGGGGATGCCGGACGGCGCGCATCTCCCGCCGCCCGGCGGCGATGTCGCCGAGCACGGAACGGGCGGCCCGGACCAGCGGCCCCGTTCCGCACCGGCCGTCCACTGCCTGATCGAAGAGCCGGTGGTCCACTGATCGGTCGTCCACGGCGCCTCCCGCTGCGCAGGTCACCTCCGGTAGGGGTTCTCCGCATGCAGCGCCTTGTCGATGATCTCGCCCACATCCGGGTCGGAGAAGGCCGTGGGCAGGGTCAGTCCGATGCTCTCGAAGAGCCGGTGGGCCTCGTCGACGGTGGGCTCCTCGCTCAGCGGCTCGGCGTGGCGCAGATCGACGGTGGCCGCCTGCTCCCGGCTCTGGTGGAGCTCGGTGACGTAGTAGTCGTACAGCGGCCGGTCGCGCTCCACCAGCAGATTGGCCCGTCTCGGATCGTCCTGCGTGATGATGAGGCACGAGTCGGACAGGTCGAACCGCAGCGTCGGAACGCCCGAGGACAGATAGACCTCGGCCTCCAGGGTGTCCAGCCGCTGCCGGTACCAGCAGACGGCGAGCACCGTGGCGAAGGACTCCTTCCGGGCCCGGTCGACGCTCCAGGGGTCGGACGGCATGAAGTCCAGCCGGTGGGCGAAGGTCTGCCGGAACCGCGCGTACGCCGCGCACGCCCGCTCGTCGGACGGATTCACGATGTCGATCTTCATGGACAGGGGGCGGCGGTGGATCCGGGCCTGCTGCACGCAGACCGGCAGGGTCACCGCCCGCAGATACGTCCCCGTCCCGCCCTTGAACACCCAGCGCTCGGTGGTCTGACGGGCCCGGTCCAGCGCCCGTTCCAGATCGCCGCCCGACAGCGACTTCACCATGACCAGGTCCTCGATCGCCCGCTGCGCCCCGGTCGTGGCCTCGCGGATGTCGGCCATCCGGTGCCGCCGCTCGGCGAGGTTGCCGTAGACCAGTGCGCCGAGCACCAGCAGGGTCGCCCCGGAGCCTATGCCCGGCCCGAGATGGTGATCGAAGATCTCCATCAGGCCGATGACCAGGGCCGCGCCCATGGCGACGACCGCGTCCAGGTTCTTGATGGTCCAGGCGACGGCATGCTCGACGCGCCGACCGGCCCCGCCGTTTCCGACTGTCAACGTCAACAACCCTTCCCCCGGGAGGACTTCATCGTAGGAGGGGGCGAAGGGGAGGGGGTAGAGAGCAGGACACCTGCCGGCTCAGGAGGGGCCCTTGCGCGCGGTGACGTAGCTGAACGGCGTGGAGACCCCGGCGCTGTGGTGGCCGGCGGCCGCGAGCGCCATCGCCAGCCGCTCGCGGGGCTTGAGGTCCAGGCCCGCGGTGGCGTGCAGGGCGCCGAGTGCGAACTCGCCCCCGCACCCCACGGCCGCGTATCCGTCGGCCGGTTCGGCTATCTGATAGTCGTCGTAGACGGCGAACAGGCGGCCGTGGACGCCGACGAGGAACGTCCCGGCCTGCTCCTGCTCGGAGTCCTTGCGCGCCCAGCCGCCGTCCTTGAGGCAGGCGCGCAGTCTGTCGACGAACACGGTGGTCATGAACCGGTCCAGGTCGCCCTTGGGCGTGGGTGCCTTGAACGCGTGATGCAGCAGCTGACCCATGCGGAAGCTGGTGGTGAAGCCCATGGCGTAGGGGCCGTTGCGGAAGATCTTCGGATCCCGGCGGACGGTGAGCCTGAGGCCGGCGACACCGGCCGAGTCGCCGCCCAGATGCACCCGCCCGTTGTGCACGAGCCCCACGATCACCGTCATGACGTCCCCCTCCGGCCCTCTGCCGTGCCCCTCTCTCGATACTGCGCCCGAGGAGGCGGACGGAAACAGCGCGCCGGAAGGGGGGTTACGTCATGAAGCGCTGCGCGCTCAGGCGGCGGCAGCCCCGAACCACCGGGACAGCCCGCCGAGCAGATCCTGCTGGTCCTCGCCGACCCACGCCACGTGGCCGTCCGGCCGCAGCAGCACTGCGGGCACGTCCAGTTCGTCGGCGGCGTCGACGACGTGGTCGACGCGGTCCGCCCAGCCCTCCACCGAGAGCCTGCCGGTCCGGTCGAGCAGCAGCCCGCGGCCGCCGTGCATCAGCTCGTAGAGGCGCCCCTGCTGCAGCTTCATGTCCGTCATCCGCCGGCCGAGCAGGTCGTGGCCCTCGCCGAAGTCGTAGCGGACCCCGAGCGCCGTGATCTTCTCGGTCAGATGCCGGTTCACCTCCTCGAAGTCCATCAGTTCCGACACCAGCCGACGCACCGCCTGGGCACCCGGCTCGGTGGACATCAGATGCATCTGCGCGCGGGTGTTGTCCAGCACGTCGGCGGCCACCGGGTGCCGCTCGGCCTGATAGGTGTCCAACAGCCCCTCCGGAGCCCAGCCGTCGACCTCGGCGGCCAGCTTCCAGCCGAGGTTGAACGCGTCCTGGACGCCGAGGTTGAGGCCCTGCCCGCCGGTCGGCGGGTGGATGTGCGCGGCGTCGCCGGCCAGCAGCACCCGGCCGACGCGGTAGCGCTCGGCCTGCCGGGTGGCGTCGCCGAACCGGGACAGCCAGCGCGGCGAGTGCACGCCGAAGTCGGTGCCGGCGACCGCCCGCAGCTGCTGCTTGAACTCCTCGAGAGTCGGCGGGACCGTGCGGTCCTCGGCCAGTCCGTCGGCGGGCACGACGACGCGGTACACACCCTCCCCGAACGGTCCGAGGCCGAACCGCTTCTGGGTCTTGCGGACTTCGGCCACCACCTCCGCCACCGTCTCCGGGGAAACGCCCACCTCCATCTCGCCCAGCAGCGTCTCGACCCTGGTGGGCTCACCGGGGAAGCCGATACCGAGCAGCTTGCGCACCGTGCTGCGGCCGCCGTCGCAGCCGACGAGGTAGCGCGAGCGCAGCTGCGTACCGTCGTTCAGCTCGACGGTCACTCCGTCCTCGTCCTGGCTCAGCCCGGCCAGTGCGCAGCCGCGCCGGATCTCGGCGCCGAGCTCGGTGGCACGCTCGGCCAGCAGACGGTCGGTGACGGGCTGCGGTATGCCCAGGACGTAGGAGTGCGTGGTGTCCAGCTCGGGCGCGGGCTTGGGAATGCCGGCGAAGAAGCCCGCGCTGAGCGGGTACTGCCGGCCGTTCTCGAGGAACCGCTCCAGCAGACCGCGCTGGTCCATCACTTCGATGCTGCGCACGTGCAGGCCGAGCGCGCGGACAAACGCGGCCGGCTCTGCTTCCTTCTCCAGCACGACCACGCGCACGCCGTGCAGTCGCAACTCGCCGGCCAGCATGAGGCCGGTCGGTCCGCCGCCGGCCACGATCACGTCGATCACAAAATCCCCCATTGAACAGGTCGAACGCGGGCCAGCCGCTCTGTGCGTTTCTGGCCTCGGCCGGAGATTCTGCGCCATGACCGGGGCCTTGCCGCAAGGCCCCTAGTACGCTATAAGTTGAGAGTGGCAAGGAGCGGTAGTGCTCCTTGCCTTTGTCGTTCCTGCAGAGTGTTCATGCGGATCCCGGCTCTCTGCCGTATCCGACGGCCGCGACCCCCACGGCAAGTGCGCCGAGCAGCACGGCCGGCAGGGCGAGCCAGGGCGGCGGGCCGAACTGCAGGACCGCGCCGCCCAGCGCGCCGCTCACGGCCATGCCCAGGTAGAGCACGGAGCTGTGCAGGGCGACGGCCAGGGGTCCGCCCGGGCGGGCGAGGAACAGCAGCCGGTGCTGCTGGGGGACGACGTACATCCAGGCGGTGAGCCCCCAGCAGCACATCGCCGCCGCCGCGGCCGGCAGGCTCCGGCACCACCAGGGCAGCAGCGCCAGGTCCGCGGTCATCCCGCCGACCGCGAGCAGCAGCGTGATCCGGCTGCCGAACCGGTCCGTGGCCCAGCCCGCCACCGCGTTGCCGACGAGCGCGCCCAGGCCGAAGACGAGCAGGAGCGCGGCGAGCACGCCGGCCCGGGCCCCGGTGGCGGGTGCCAGGGCGGTCCCGATGTAGGTGTAGACCACCTGTTCCGAGGTGACGGTGAACAGCGAGACCACGAGCACGGCGAGGACCGCGGGGTTCCTGAGCCCGGCGAAGCGCTCGGCGAGCGTGTACCGGGTGCCCGGCGGCAGGGCCGGCAGCCGTGCGGCCACGCCGACGAGTGCCACCAGGCCGAGCACCGCCACACCGCCGAGCGTGGCCCGCCAGCCGAGCGCCCCCGCCGCCAGGGTGCCCAGCGGTACGCCGAGTGCGGTGGCGGTGGTGATCCCGCCGATCACGGCGGCCAGGGCCTTCGCCCGGTGGCGGGGCGGCACCAGGTCCGCGGCCGCCGCCGAGGCCGCGGGCGTGAACCCGGCCGCACCGGCGGCCGCCACGATCCGGCCGAGCACGACCAGCCCGTAGCCGGGGGCGACGGCGGTCAGCGCGTTCCCGGCGGTGAACACCGCCAGCGCGGCGGCCAGTGCGCTCCGGCGGGAGAGCGAGGCGGTGAGCGAGGAGACGACCGGAGCGGACAGGGCGTAGACGGCGGCGAACACGGTGACCAGCTGGCCCGCCGCACCGACCGTGACCCCGAGGTCCCAGGCCAGGTCCGGCAGGACCCCGGCGATCACATAGGCGTCCGTGCCGACGGTGAACGCGGCGGCGGTGAGGATCCACAGGACGGGTGGCACAGGCTTCTCCGGGGTGGGGCGCGTCAGCGGAGGGCGAAGCGCCGCGGGGCCGCACGCCGGCCCTCGACGACGTCGCAGACGAACTCGCCCCATGCGGGGCCGTGTTTGAAGCCGTGCCCGGAGTCGCCGCCGACGATCCAGACGTCGGAGCGGCCCGGATGGCGGTCCAGGAGGAAGTGCTCGTCGGCGGTGAGCGCGTACGAGCACACCTCGCGGTGGGTGACGGGGGAGCCGGCGAGATCGGGCAGGCGGGTACGGAGGTAGGTGCGGAGCGCTTCCGGGGCGTCGGCGGGAACGGGGTCGGCCGGGGCACCGGGCGGCGTCTCCACGTCGGGGACGACCTTGACGCCGTGGGTTCCCACGGCGGGGATGCCGTAGCAGCCGTGGGCCCGGTCCAGCCAGGCGGGTCGGCCGGCGCCCGCCGTCCAGGGGCCCTCGGGCGGCAGGTACCAGCTGTCCTGGCGCACCGGGCGGACAGTGGTCAGCCCGGGGAAGAGCGCGGGCAGCGCGGTGCCGACGGCCCAGACGGTGAGGTCGGTGCGGCAGGGCTCGCCCTCGACGACGGCGGTGCCGCCGTCGGGGCGGGCCGCGGCCCTGAGCAGCACGGCGTTCCGCTCGGCGGCGGATTCCGCGAGTGCGGTCACCGCCCGGCGGGCCAGGAGCACCCCGGCCTCCGGCTCGAACAGGGCCGTGCCGCCGGAGGGTTGGGAGCCGGTGGCGAAGCCGGGGAAGCGGTGGCCGACGGCCGCCGTCGGCAGGACGTCGGCGGGGATGCCCAGGCGGGCGAGGTGCGCGGCGGCGGCCCGTTCCCAGGCGTCGTCCTCCGGCGGGCCGAGGGTGAGCACCCCCGTCGGGAGCAGGAGCCGGCGGCCGGACTCCCGTTCCAGCGCCCGCCATGCGGCCGTTGCACGGTGGGCCAGCTCCGTGTACCAGGAGTCGGCGCCGTGCGCGCAGCGCAGGATGCGGGTCTCGGCGCTCGAAGGGCCCTGCGTCCCCGGCTCGTTGGGGTCGACGACCCGTACGGACCAGGAGCGCAGGGCGAGTGCGCGGGCGACGGAGAGGCCGAAGACGCCCGCTCCGACCACCAGGGCCGTTCTGCTCACTCGAAGCTCACCAGGACCCCGTCACGGCTTCATGACCTGCTCTTCGAGGTCTGCGGGCAGCGCCTCGAAGAAGCGGGCCCCGGTCTCGACGCGCTGCCCGGCGGCGGGCAGGCGCACGCCGTCCCAGTGCGGGGTGCCGGTCTCGCCGAGCGCGGTCCACAGCTGTTCGGCGAACTCCGGCATGACCGGGTGGGCGAGCTGGGCGAGCAGGCGGGCGGCGGCGGCCTCTGCGGCGAGTGCGCCGGCGGTCCGTCCCGCGTCGCGCGTGCGGCTCTGGGCGGCGGCGAAGTCCTGCGCGCAGGTGACGAGTTCGCACAGCAGCCGGGTGGCGCGGCGGGGCGAGAAGGCGGCGGGGGAGTAGGCCTCCAGGCACTGCTCGGCGATGCCCTCCAGCAGGCGGAGGAACCGCTCCTGGGAGGGCAGCGGAGCACCGGCGGGTATCGCGCCGTCGGCCTGGGTGGCGAGCCGGGTGAACAGCCCGGTGAGCCAGGACTGCCAGCGTCCGGCGAGTTCCTGGTCGGCCAGCTCGTGGAAGCGGCTCCAGGTGAAGGACGTCCGCTCGTTCTCGGGCCGGTCATGGGCGAGGACGAACCGTGCGGTGCTCGCGGGGACCGCGGCCAGCAGGTCGTCGGCCCAGATGGCGTGGCGCCTGCTGGTGGAGAACTTGGACGCGCCCAGCTGGTAGAACTCGTTGGTCACCAGCGCCCCGGGCAGCTGGAAGTCGGGGTCGTAGGCCATGAGCAGAGCGGGCTGCAGCAGGGCGTGGAAGTAGCCGTTGTCGAAGCCGAAGAACTGGACGATCCCGGTCTCGGGGTGGTTCCAGACCGTGCGCCACTCCTCGGGGTCCCGGCCCGCAGCGCGCAGGGCCTCGGCCAGCTCCGCGAAGTAGCCGGGCATCATCTCGGCCCAGACGTAGATGCGGTGGTCCTCGAAGCCGGGGACGGGCATGGGCAGGCCCCAGTCGGTGGGGTGGCCGACCGGGATGTCCGGCAGCCCCCGGTCGATCATGTCGGCGCACAGCGCCTCCAGTTGGGGGCTCATCGCGGTGGCCGCGTGGAAGGCGCGCAGCCGCTCGGCGTACTCGCTGAGCGGGAAGACCAGCCGCTCGACGGCGCGTTCCACGGGCCGGCCGCCGCACGCGTTGCACACGGGGGCGATCACGTCGGTGACCCGGTTGGGCAGGGCGCAGTTCTCGCACGAGTTGCCGTCGCTGCCGGCGCCGCAGTGCGGGCAC
The DNA here is from genome assembly GCF_053594995.1 of Streptomyces sp. NPDC002536. NCBI lineage: Bacteria > Bacillati > Actinomycetota > Actinomycetes > Kitasatosporales > Streptomycetaceae > Streptomyces > Streptomyces sp. NPDC002536. Next base: position 37,478 of record NZ_JBSFWU010000008.1, on the reverse strand, counting down.
TTGCCGGTGAGGTGCGCCTCGAAGAGGTAGCGGTCGCAGTCGGCGCAGAACAGGGCCTGTTCGGTGCGGACCTGCAGCGCTCCCCGGGCGTGGAGGCGGGCGAAGAACTCGCGGACGAGGTCGGTGTGCAGCTCCGAGCGCCAGGGCCGGACGTAGACGTCGGGGGCGAAACCGGCCGAGTCGAAGATGCGGGCGATCTCGTCGGCGAAGCCCTCCGCCATCTCCAGCGGGTCGCTGCCGTCGCGCCGGGCCTTGGTCGGCACGTAGCTCTGGTGGAGGTCGGAGCCGGTGAGGAACAGGCCCTCCCCGCCGAGGAGCCGGTGGGCCCGGATCCGGATGTCCGCGCCCGAGTACGGGCCCGACAGATGGCCGAGGTGAAGGTCGCCGTTGGGGGTGGGAGGCGCTGCGGTGACCAGGGTGAAGGAGGGCATGTGGGCTCCGGTCGGAAGCGGGGTGCCGGGGCGCGCGGCCCGGGTCGGCACAGGGTGGATCAGAGGTCGATCGGTCCGTGCGGGACGGGCCAGTACACCGAGAGGAAGACCAGCCGCTCGGTGTCACTGGCGTTGCGCACGTGGTGCAGGCTGCCGGCCGGCAGGAGGGCGGTGACCTCGGGGCCGACCTCGCACTCCTCGTCGTCGACGGTGAGGACGCCCCGCCCGGAGAGGAACACGAACATCTCGTGGTCGTCGTGGCTGTGCGGCTCGGTGGCCCCTCCGGGCTCGACGACGGCGCGGCCTACGCCCCAGGGGGCCAGCTCCTCCCCGCCGTGGGGGTAGATCTGCTGGAAGCGGATGCCGTAGGCGTCGACGAGCTGGTCGTCGCCCGTTTTTCTGATCAGCATGGCTGCTCCGGGTTCTCGGGTGGGACGGGGTGCGGACGCGCCCGGCGGTGGCCGGGGCCCGGGCGGCGGTCAGGCCCGGGCGGCGGACCCCGCCGCGCGGCCGGATGCGCCGGCGCCGGCCGGGCCGGGGACCGGGGGGATCCCGAAAGTGGTGAAGGCGGTCCGGGACGGCAGGCGGTGGACCTCCCGGCCGGTCAGCGCGTTGAGGATGACCGCCGACCGCCAGGCCGCGAGCCCGAGGTCCGGTGCGCCGACGCCGTGGGTGTGCCGCTCGGCGTTCTGGACGAAGACCGAGCCGCGGACGGGGCCTTCGAGGACGAGCCGCTGGTCGGCGTCGACCTCCGGCCGTCCGGCGGAGTCCCGCACCAGGAACGGGTCGAGGCCGCGCAGGAGGGCGTCGGCGGGGCGCTCGGCGTAGCCGGTGGCGAGGACGACCGCGTCGGTCACGAGGGTCTCGCGGCCGCCCTCCTGGGTGTGCTCCAGCTCCAGCTCGATGCGGCCGTCCAGGCTGCGGGCGCCGACGACGCCCGTCGCGGGGCGCAGCACGGCGTCGGGCCAGCCGCCGCCGATGGTGCGCCGGTAGAGCTCGTCGTGGATGTCGCCGAGGGTGTCCCCGCTGACCCCCTTGTACAGCTGCCACTGTGCGGGCAGCAGTGTGTCGCGGGTCTGCTCGGGCAGGCGGTGGAAGTAGCGGGTGTAGTCGGGGGTGAACTGCTCCAGGCCCAGCTTGGAGTACTCCATGGGCGCGAAGGCGGGGGAGCGGCTGATCCACTGGATGCCCTCGGCGCCGGCCGGGCGGGCGCGCAGCAGGTCGAGGAAGACCTCGGCGCCGGACTGCCCCGAACCGACGACGGTGATGTGCCGCTTGGCGAGCAGGTCCTGGCGATGTGTCAGGTAGTCGGCGGAGTGGAGGGCGGTGACTGCCGCGTCGGCCACGAGGGGACGGAATACCGCAGGAACGGACGGCTCCGTTCCGATGCCGAGGGCGAGGTTCCGGGTGAACTCCCGGCCCGCCGACACCTCTTCGCCGCCCGCGCTCTCGTAGGTGTGGTCGACGGCGAACGCCTGGCGCTCCTCGTCCCACGCGACGGCGTCGACCTGGTGGCCGAAGCGGCAGTGGGGAAGTGCCTCGGCGGCCCACCGGCAGTAGGCGTCGTACTCGGCCCGGTCGATGTGGAACTTCTCGGCGAAGTAGAACGGGAAGAGCCGCTCGGTGGCCTTGAGGTAGCCGAGGAACGACCAGGGGCTGGCGGGATCGACCAGGCTCACGAGGTCGGCAAGGAAGGGGACTTGGAGCGTGGTGCCCTCGATCAGGAGGCCCGGGTGCCAGCGGAACTCGTGGTTCCGGTCGAAGAACGCAGTGCGCAGGCCGGGGACCCCGTCGGCCAGTGCGGCGAGCGAGAGGTTGAACGGGCCGACTCCCACGCCCAGGAGGTCGAGCGGCTCTGCTGCGGGGTGTGTTTCTGTCGTCATCCCCGTACTTTCGTCATCAAGGCGTCATAAGGCGGGTTCCGTTCGCACACCCTTGCGCAGTCGCGTCCCAATGGCAAGCGTTCCACGGCTACTTGATCAAATACTGGGTTCATGCCCGGTACCGGACCGGGTGATCAGGACCTCCCTTGCCAAAACGCCCCCGGTGCAGGCAATCTGACGCTCGTCTTCGAACGGTTCGTTCGAGTCGCACCGATGAGAAAGCCGCGATATGACCGAGCAGGCGCCGAACGTGCCGCCCGACGTCCTCCCCGAGACCGAACGCACCCGGCACCGACGCCTGCGCGAGCAGGGCAGCCACAGCCGTGCCGATCTCGACGCCGTCCTGCAGGCCGGATTCCTCTGCCACCTCGGCGTGGTGGTGGACGGCACTCCCATGGTGGTGCCGACCGTGTACGGGGCCACCGCCGGAACGCTCTACTTCCACGGCTCGGTCGCCAGCCGCAGCCTGGTCGCCTCGCCGCAGGCACCCGTCTGTGTGACCGTCACCCACGTCGACGGCCTGGTACTGGCCCGCTCCGTCTTCGAGCACGGGGTCAACTACCGCAGCGCCATGGTCTACGGCGTGCCCCGGCTCGTCACCGACCCCGAGGAGAAGCTCGCGGGCCTGCGCCGTCTCACCGAGCACGTCACCCCCGGCCAGTGGGACTACGCGCGCCGGCCCAGCCGCAAGGAACTCGCCGCGACCGCTCTGCTCGCGCTGGATCTGGCGGAGGCCTCGGTGAAGATCCGCACCGGACCGCCGGACGACGGTGACGGCCCCGACGCCGAACTCGGACTCTGGGCAGGCGTCCTGCCGCTCCGTCAGCAATGGGGCGCGCTGGAACCGGACCCGGCGCTGGCCGACGGCATCGGTGCCCCGTCCCACCTCACCGACCGGGAACACAGGCCGTTCTAGGGCGTTGCGCCCCTTGCGGGCCGGGGCCTCGGGAACGTCGACTGCGGGCGCGTCGTGGCTGGTCGCGCCCACGCGGCGGAGCCGCATATGTCAACAGCCCCGCGCCCCTACGGGGCGCAGACCCTGCCCCGCAAACTCGCACCTCGCTCACCGGGCGCCCACCCCTGCCCGGATTCCCAGGAGTTACCGCGATGACCCTCGCCACCGGCACCCCCCACCACACCCGGGACGCCGTCCTGCACCGCCAGCACGCCCGTGAGTCCGCCGCGCGGACCTATGCGCGCACGTTCCCCATCGTCCCGGTCCGTGCCGACGGCATGACGGTGGAAGGCGCGGACGGCCGCCGCTACCTCGACTGCCTCTCCGGCGCGGGGACGCTGGCCCTCGGCCACAACCACCCCGTGGTGCTCGACGCCCTCCGGCGCACCCTCGACAGCGGGGCCCCGCTCCACGTGCTCGACCTGGCCACGGCCGAGAAGGACGACTACACCGGCGCCCTCTTCGAGAACCTGCCCCGGGACTTCGCCGAGAGCGCCAAGGTGCACTTCTGCGGCCCCGCCGGCACGGATGCCGTCGAGGCCGCACTGAAGCTGACCCAGACCGCCACCGGCCGCCGCGGCGTGCTCGCCTTCACTGGGGCCTACCACGGCATGACCGCCGGCGCGCTCGCCGCGACCGGCAACGTCGCCGTGAAGCAACCGCTGCCCACCGGCGGCGAAGTGACCCGCCTGCCCTACCCCTACGCCTACCGCTGCCCCTTCGGCGTCGGCGGCGAACGCGGCGCCGAGCTGTCGGCCGCCTACGTGGAGCGGCTGCTGGACGACCCGTCCGGCGGCGTGCTGCCGCCCGCCGCCATGATCCTCGAAGCGGTCCAGGGCGAGGGCGGCGTCATCCCCGCCCCCGACGGGTGGCTGCGCGAGATGCGGCGGATCACCGCCGAGCGCGGCATCCCCCTCATCGTCGACGAGGTCCAGACCGGGGCCGGGCGCACGGGCGCGATGTGGGCCGTCGAGCACAGCGGGATCGTGCCCGACGTCATGGTGCTCTCCAAGGCCATCGGCGGCAGCCTGCCCATGGCGGTCGTCGTCTACCACGAGGACTACGACGGCTGGCAGCCCGGAGCGCACACCGGCACCTTCCGCGGCAACACCCTCGCCATGGCGGCCGGCGCCGCGACCCTGCGGCACATCGCCGCGGCCGGTCTGGCCGAGCGCGCCGCGGTCGTCGGCGCCCGGATGACGGAACGGCTGACGGCGCTGCGCGGCGAACTCCCCGTGATCGGCGACGTCCGCGGGCGAGGCCTGATGATCGGCGTCGAGTTCGTCGACCCCGGCGGCGCGCCGGACGCCTGCGGCGCACACCCCGCCGCCCCCGAGCTCGCCGCCCGGGTCCGCGCAGGCTGCCTCGCCCGCGGCCTCATCGTCGAACTCGGCGGCCGGCACGACGCCGTGCTCCGCCTGCTGCCGCCCCTGACCATCACCGACGAGCAGGCCGAGGCGGTCCTGGACCGCCTGACGGACGCGATCGCCGAGGCCGCCGCGGCCACGACGGGCGGCCGGCCGTGACCGCACACGCTCACCACGGCATCCCCGACGCCCCGGCCCTGGCCGGAGGCGTCCACGGCCCCGACGCCCTGCGCCCCCTGCTCGCCGCCGTCCTCGACTCCCTCGCCGAAGGAGCACGGCACCGCAACGGCCCGCTGCCGGCGGGCGGACCCGCCGGCGTGGCTGCCCAGGTGGCCGACTCCCTTGCTGCGCAGGGAGATACGGACGCCCTCGCGCACCTCACCACCCTGCTCGCCCGGGGCAGCGCCGACCCCGCCGACCCGGCCTGCGCCGCCCACCTGCACTGCCCGCCGCTCGCCGTGGCCGTCGCCGCCGACCTGGCCGTCAGCGCGCTCAACCCCTCCCAGGACTCCTGGGACCAGGCGCCCGCCGCGACCGAACTGGAAACCGCGCTGGTGCGGGAGCTCGCCGCCCTGGTCGGCTACGACCCGGCGCAGGCCGCGGGCGTGGTGACCTCCGGCGGCACCGAGTCCAACCTGATGGGCCTGATGCTCGCCCGCGACCGGGAACTGAGCCGCGAGAGCGGCCGCCCGACCGAACTGGCGGGCGTGCCAAGTCATCTGACGCCCCGTCTCTTCGCCTCCGCGGCCGCGCACTTCTCCGTGCAGCGGGCGGCCGCGGTGCTCGGCCTCGGCGAGGCGGCGGTGGTCTCCGTCCCCGTCGACGCCGACCTGCGCATGGACCCCGACGCGCTGGAGCAGTGCCTCAAGCAGTCCGTCGCGGAGGGCGAGATCCCGGTGGCGGTCGTGGCGACGGCGGGCACCACCGACACCGGCGGCATCGACCCGCTGCCGCGTATCGCCGATCTCGCCGCCGAGTACGGCGCATGGCTGCACGTGGACGCCGCCTACGGCGGCGGCGCCCTGCTGTCCGACCGCCTGGCCCCCCTGCTCGACGGCCTCGGACGGGCCGACTCCGTCTCCCTGGACTGGCACAAGCTGGGCTGGCAGCCGGCCCCGGCCGGGGTGTTCCTGGTCCGCCGGGCCGAGACGTACGCCCCGCTGGCCCGGCGGGCCGTCTACCTCAACCCCGCCGACGACGAGGAGGCCGGCTACCCCAGCCTGCTGGGACTGTCCCTGCGCACCACCCGCCGCCCCGACGCCTTCAAGATCCTGGCGACGCTGCGGACGCTGGGCAGATCCGGCCTGGGCCGGCTCGTCGACGCCTGCCACGACCTCGCCCGCCACGCGGCCGCGACGGTCGAGGAGCATCCGGCGCTCGAACTGCACACGGCCCCCGTGCTCACCACCGTGGTCTTCCGCTACCGGTCGGCCTCCGCCGACCCGGCCGGGACCGACCGGATCAACGCCGCGCTGCGACGGCGCCTGCTGCACGAGGGCAGGGCCGTGGTCGGCCGCACCGAACTCCCCGGCGAGGGCCCCGGCCGGGTACGGCTGAAGCTCACCCTGCTCAACCCGCACACCACCCCGGCCGAGGTGGATGCGTTGCTGCGCATGGTCGTCGAGGCCGGGGAGGCCGAGGAGGCGTGTCCGGCGGATCCTTGTGCCCCGTAAGGGGCGCCCACCGGCCCGCAGTTGATGCACCGCCCCGGGGGTCGGGGCGAGGCCCCTGGGGAAGTCGACTGCGGGCGTGTCGTGGCTGGTCGCGCAGTTCCCCGCGCCCCTTACGGGGCGCGGGACCGTCCGGTCAGGACAACTGGCCGTTGTAGTCGGGCAGCTTGAAGCCCTTCTCGAAGTAGCCGCCCTCGAAGTCGGTCGAGCGGTTGCCGATGTTGGCGGTGATCGTGTAGCCGTCCCCGGTGAGTTCCTCCCGGCAGCGGGCCTTGCCCTCGCCCTTGCTCTCCCCGTGGTCGCGCGTGCAGACGGCGTCCACGGGGTAGCCGGCGTCCTCCAACTGCTGCTGCGCAGAGGACGAGGAGGTACGGGCGGTGACGAACAGCACGGCCACACCGTGCTCGTTCGCCCACTGGGCCACCTTCAGCACCGGCTTGTTCGCCCGGCCCGCGTGGTAGTACGTCTCCAGCGCGGTGTTGTCGATGTCCAGCACGATGGCCGGCTTCTCGACACCCTCGCCGACACGGTGCTCCAGCCACGGAATCACGGGGGCGACGGCCTGCTCCACGTCGCCCTGCCACGTCTGGTAACCGGGCACCGCCCGTGCCGGAGCGGCCTGCGCCGCGGTGGCGGCGGCCAGCGAAGCGGCCGGCAGCGTGACGGCTGCCAGCGCGGCGAGAGCGGCTATGCGGGACTTCATGACGGACATCGATCCAGGTCCTTCCGGTGAACGGCGTGCCGTTCAAAGATCAACATCGCGAAAGGACGTACGGGCGAATCACAGGTGTCACATATGTGAAGAAGTGCAGGCCGACTGTCAGGAGTTCGGCACGGTGACCGCACCGTCCTCCGGCTCGGCGGCCTGAACGGGAGTGTCGGCAAGGCCGAGTCGCAGATGCTCGACGTGGTAGAGGGCCTGGTCGAGGAGCTCTGCGACGTGGTTGTCATGGAGGGCGTAGACCACGGAGCGGCCCTTGCGGGTGCCCGTGACCAGGCCGAGGTTGCGCAGCAGGCGCAGCTGGTGGGAGCAGGCGGACTGCTCCATGCCCACCGCGGCGGCGAGTTCCGTGGCAGGCAATGAGCCGTCGCGCAGGCGGGCGAGGATCAACAGCCGGGACGGAGTGGCCAGCGCCTGGAGCGTATTGGCCACTTGTGCGGCATTGGTCGCGTCCAGGCGTGCGCGCGGGACGGCGTTCTTCGCGGGAGCGGCTCCATGACCCATGGATTCATGCTACCGGCCCGAATGAATGCATGAATCGATGTTCATCTGTTCCTGTATGTTGGAAGGGCTGGACCCGCTCTCCCTCCCGCATGCGAACGAAGGATCACCGCTGCGATGACCTCCACCCTCACCGGTCCGTCCCCGGTGGTCGACACCGTCCGTGACGTGGCAGCGCCCCGGCGCCGTACCCGGATCCTCGCCCTGCCCGAAGCGCGGTGGGCGGCCGCTGCCCTGGTGCTGTTCCTGATCGCCCTGCCGCTGCAACTGCTCGGTGCCCCGGCGTGGGCGTGGGGCCCGCTGTACGCGCTGACCTACCTCACCGGCGGCTGGGAACCCGGCTGGGCGGGCCTTCAGGCCCTGCGCGAGAAGACCCTCGACGTGGACCTGCTGATGGTCGTGGCCGCGATCGGCGCGGCGGCGATCGGGCAGGTGCTGGACGGCGCGCTGCTGATCGTCATCTTCGCGACCTCCGGCGCCCTGGAAGCGGTCGCCACCGCCCGGACCGCGGACTCGGTGCGCGGTCTGCTCGACCTCGCCCCTGCCACCGCGACCCGCGTCGCCGACGACGGCAGCGAGGAGACGGTGCCGAGTGCGGACCTGCGCATCGGCGACACGATCCTGATCCGGCCAGGTGAACGCGTCGGGGCAGACGGCCGGGTGCTGGACGGGGCGAGCGAGGTCGACCAGGCCACCATCACCGGCGAGCCCCTCCCGGTCACCAAGGAGACCGGGGACGAGGTGTTCGCCGGCACCCTCAACGGCACCGGTGCCCTGCGGGTGAAGGTCGAGCGGGATCCGTCGGACTCGGTGATCGCCCGGATCGTGGCCATGGTCGAGGAGGCCTCCGAGACCAAGGCCCCCACCCAGCTGTTCATCGAGAAGGTCGAACAGCGGTACTCCATCGGCATGGTCGCCGCCACGCTGGCCCTGTTCGCGCTGCCGCTGCTCTTCGGCGCCGCACTCCAGCCCACGCTGTTGCGGGCGATGACCTTCATGATCGTCGCCTCACCGTGCGCGGTCGTGCTCGCGACCATGCCGCCGCTGCTCTCCGCGATCGCCAATGCCGGGCGTCACGGCGTTTTGGTCAAAACCGCCGTGGTGATGGAGCGGCTCGGGCAGGTCGACCAGGTGGCGCTGGACAAGACCGGCACCCTCACCGAAGGCACCCCCCGCGTCACCGACATCCGCCCCCTGCCCGGTTCCGGTCCGGACGAGGAGGCCCTGCTGCTCCTCGCGGCGGCGGCCGAGCACCCCAGCGAGCACCCGCTGGCCCGCGCGATCGTGGACGCCGCCCGCACCCGTGGCCTGACCACCCCCGTGGTGGAGGACTTCGCCTCCGCTCCCGGCACCGGCGTCACCGCCACCGTCGACGGCAAGGCCGTTGCCGTCGGCAGCCCCGCCCGGCTGCTCGACGGACGCGACGACCACCCTGCCGCCGGCCTGGCCGCACAGCTGGAACAGGAAGGCCGCACCGCGGTCCTCGTCGAGGTCGACGGCATCCCGGTCGGCGTGCTCGGCATCGCCGACCGCCTGCGCGACGAAGCCGCCGCGACCGTCGCCGCTCTCGCCACGCTGACGGGCACCGCACCCGTGCTGGTCACCGGCGACAACCCACGCGCCGCCGCCCGCCTCGCCGAGGAAGTCGGCATCACCGACGTCCGCGCAGGTCTGCTGCCCCAGGACAAGGTCACGGCGGTCGACGAGCTGGCGAAGGCCGGACGCAAGGTGCTGGTGGTCGGCGACGGCGTCAACGACGCCCCCGCCCTGGCCGCTGCCCACACCGGCATCGCCATGGGCCGGGCCGGCTCCGACCTCGCCCTGGAGACCGCCGACGCCGTCGTCGTCCGCGACGAACTCGGCACCATCCCCACGGTCGTCGCTCTCTCACGCCGCGCCCGCCGCCTGGTGGTGCAGAACCTGGTCATCGCCTCGGTGTTCATCACCGGCCTGGTCGTCTGGGACCTGGTGGGCACTCTGCCCCTGCCGCTCGGTGTCGCCGGGCACGAGGGCTCGACGGTCATCGTCGGTCTCAACGGCCTGCGCCTGCTGGCCGACGCCGCCTGGCGCCGCGCCCGCGACGGGCAGTCGTGGGGCGGGTGGCCCGGTGGCGTGCAGTGATCCGTTCCAGCAGGGGTGCGAGCTCGATGGTGTGCCGGGTGCGGGACCCGTGGTCGACCCGGTCGGTACGGGCGAGACGGCGGCGCATTGCTCCCGGCAACGCGCCGCAGAGCCTCACCGAAGTCGGGCCGGGATGTTCCACCCGGTGATCACCCGCCGTGCGTGCTCCGTGCCGAGCACGGACAGCGTGGCGGTCCCCAGCCGGTACAGGCCGCCCGCTTCCGTCCCCTGCCCCAGCCAGCGGGCGGTCAGGGCGCGCAGCACGTGGCCGTGGGCGAAGAGGGCGACGTCGCCGCCCGTCTCCTCCAGTGCGGCGCAGGCGCGGGCGAGGACGTTGTCGCAGCGGTTGCCGATCTGGGCGAGCGTTTCACCGGGGCGGTCGGGGCCGTCGGTCGGGACGCCGTCGCGCCACAGGTCCCAACCGGGCCGGGCCTGCTGGATCTGCGCCGTGGTCATGCCCTCGTACGCGCCGTAGTCCCATTCCATGAGCCCCGGCTCCAGTGCCACGCCCGTCCCGCGCGGCAGGCTCAACTCCGCCGTGCGCACCGCGCGTTGCAGCGGGCTGCACAGCACGGCGGTGATGCGCCGCGCGGCGAGGACGGGGGCGAGCGCGCGGGCCTGCGCCTCGCCTTCCGGGGTGAGGGGGACGTCGGTGCGGCCGGTGTGCCGGTCGGTGCGGCTCCATTCGGTCTGGCCGTGCCGGATCAGCAGCAGCTCGCCCATGTCGGTGGTCATCGTTCCTCCGGCAGGTACCAGCGGTAGGGGCGGATCAACCGGTGGACGCTCTCCGGTCCCCAGGATCCGGGCGCGTACGACTGTACCGGCGGAGGGTCGCTGAGCAGCGGGGCGGAGGCCTCCCACAGGCGCTCGATGCCGTCGGAGCTGGTGAACAGCGACTGGTCGCCGAGCATCGCGTCGAGGAGGAGGCGTTCGTAGCCCTCCAGGGCGTGGGCGGTGGTGAAGCAGTCGGTGTACGCGAACACCATCTCGGCCTCGCCGAGGCGCATTTCGGGGCCGGGTTCCTTGGCGAGGAAGCGGGTGGTGATACGGCCGGGGTCGTCGAAGTCGATGACCAGCGCGTTGTGGCGGCCCTCGGCGGTGTCCTGCGTCGTGAGGGGGAACATGCGCAGGGCCGGTTCGCGGAAGCCGAGCGTCACCATGTGCCGTCCCTGGCCCAGGGCCTTGCCCGAGCGCAGGTAGAAGGGCACTCCGGCCCAGCGCCAGTTGTCCAGTTCCACGCGCAGGGCGGCGAACGTCTCGGTGTCGGAGCGCGGGTCGACACCGGGTTCGTCGCGGTACCCCTCGTACTGGCCGCGCACGACGTGCGCCGGATCCAGGGGGCGCAGGGCGGCGAAGACCTTGTCCTTCTCCTGCCGCAGGGAACGGGCGGTGAGGGCGGCGGGGGGTTCCATCGCCACGAAACCGAGGATCTGGAAGAGATGGGTGACGATCATGTCGCGGAAGGTGCCGGTTCCCTCGAAGAAGCCGGCCCGGCCCTCGATGGTGAGCTGCTCCGGTACGTCGATCTGCACGTGGCTGATGTGGTTGCGGTTCCAGACGGGTTCGAAGAGGCCGTTGGCGAACCGGAGGGCGAGGATGTTGTCGACGGACTCCTTGCCGAGGAAGTGGTCGATGCGGAAGACCCGGGACTCGTCGAAGACGGCGTGGATGGTCGCGTCGAGCGCGCGAGCCGACGCCAGGTCCGTGCCGAAGGGCTTCTCCACGATCAGCCTGCCGCCCTCGGCCAGGCCGGACGAGCCGAGTTCGCCCACCACGGAGGGGAACGCCTTCGGCGGCACCGCCAGGTGGAAGAGCCGGCGCGGGCTGCCGCCGACGGCCTGCTCGGCCTCGTGCACGGCCGCCAGGAGCGGACCGGTGGCGTCCGGGTCGGCGGCGCCGAAGGACAGCGCGTCCTCGAACTCCCGCCAGGCCGGGCCCTCGGGCCGGGCGCTGCCGAACTCGGCGACCGCCTCCCGGGCGTGCTTGCGGAACTCTTCGGTACCGAGCGCCTCGGTGGCCGGCGCCGAGCCGACGATGCGGTACCGGGCGGGCATCAGCCCGGCGCGGGCGAGGTGGAACAGGCCCGGCAGGAGCTTGCGCCGGGCCAGGTCGCCCGTCGCACCGAAGAGCACGACGACGTGGTCCTCGGGGAGCGGGCCGTGCCGCTCGGCGGAACGGGCCGGGCCGGTGCCGGTCACGGCTGCTCCTTCTCCGCCTTCTTCTCGGCGTGGCCCCCGAATTCGCTGCGCATCGCGGAGAGCACCTTGCCGGTGAACTCGTCCAGCCCGCGCGAGGCGTAGCGCTGGTTGAGCGCCGCACCGATGCACGGGGCGGGGACGCTCTCGTCGATCGCCGCCTGCACCGTCCAGCGGCCCTCGCCGGAGTCGGAGACCCGGCCGGTGAAGGCGTCGAGCCCGGGGGAGCGGGCGAGCGCATCGGCGACCAGGTCGACCAGCCAGGAGCCGACGACCGAGCCGCGGCGCCACACCTCGGCGACCTCGCCCACGTCGATCTCGTACCGGTAGGCGTCGGGGTCGCGCAGCGGGGCGGTCTCCGCGTCGACGGTGCGGCCGCTCAGGCCCGCGTCGGCGTGCCGGATGATGCTGAGGCCCTCGGCGATGGCGGCCATCATCCCGTACTCGACGCCGTTGTGGACCATCTTCACGAAGTGCCCGGCGCCGCTGGGGCCGCAGTGCAGATAACCCTCGGGAGCCGTTCCGCCGGCCCGGGTCCGGCCGGGGGTGGGCTCGGCGCTGCCGGTGCCGGGGGCGATGGTACGGAAGACCGGGTCCAGCCGGGTCACGGCCTTCCCGTCGCCGCCGATCATCAGGCAGTAGCCGCGGTCGAGGCCCCAGACGCCGCCGGAGGTGCCGCAGTCCACGTAGTGGATGCCGTGCCGGGCGAGCCGGCCGGCCCGGGTGATGTCGTCGAGGTAGAAGGAGTTCCCGCCGTCGACGACGATGTCGTCGGCGTCCAGCAGGGGCACGAGCTCGTCGAGCGTGGACTCCACCGCTCCGGCGGGCACCATCAGCCAGACGCTGCGGGGGCGCTCCAGCGCCGCGGCCAGCTCCTCGAGCGAGAAGGCCGCGGTCGCGCCCTCCTTCTCCAGGGCCTGGACCGCGTCGCGGCCGATGTCGTTGACGACGCAACGGTGGCCGTCGCGCATGAGCCGCCGCACCAGGTTGGCGCCCATCCGGCCGAGCCCGACCATTCCGATCTGCAGGGGCGAGTCCGTGGTCATGGCTGGTCTCCCCGTGTATCGGCGCGAGCTCTCCTTTCAGTACACGTCGTCCCGGGCCGGCTCGCATCCGGGCGAGTGGCCGTCCTGTCATGGCGGCAGGGCGGCGCTCAGATCGCGGGCGAGTCGCGCGGTCAGCGCCTCGACCTGTTCGACGGGGTACATGTGGCGTCCGGGAAAAAAGACGGGAGTGGCGGGGGCGACGACCAGGTCGTTCCATGCCGGCAGTTGGTCGGAAGGGACGAGGAGGTCGGCGTCGCCTCCGTAAAGGGCCAGCGGGACCGGCAGGGGCTCTTCGTCACGGTGGCGGTGGTGCCAGATGAGCAGCACGTCGGCGAGCAAGGGCGGGAGGAACCGGGCGAGTTGCTCGGGAGGTCCGGCAACCGACGCGGCGGGAAGGCCCGTCAGACCGAGCAGGTGGGGGACGCTGTTCCGGGCGTCGAGCAGGATCTTGCTGAAGGTGCTGACATAGCTGCCGAGATGGGGGGCGGGCAGGGCGGACACGGCGACCAGGGCCGGTGGGCGGTGCCCGGTGCGGTGCAGGCGGCGTGCGGTTTCCCAGGCCAGCAGGGCACCGATGGAGTGACCGAACAGGGCGTACGGTCGCCCGTCGTCCTGCTCGGCGACCAGGCCGGCCACCGCCGCGGTCACCAGGTTCGGGTCGGTCCACGAGAACTGCCCGGACAGGGCTCCCCGGCCCGGCAGTCCCACGGCGCTCAGGTCCGGTCCGGGCAGATGCCGGGTCCAGGGCGCGTAGAAGCCGGGGCCGTTCCCGCCGGGCGGAAAGCAGTACAGGCGCAGGGCGGCGTCGGGCCGGGAGGCCAGGGTGACGAGTTGGGGAGCCGTGTTCATGGGGCTTCCGCGGGCCGTCGGGCCGTTCCTGCCAGGTGGGTGAGCATGCGGGTGGCGAGGGAGGCGGGGGTGGTGGCCCCGGTGAGTTCGACGGCGGAGATCTCATGGCCCAGGTGCTCCCGCAGCCGCCCGGCAAGTTCGGAAGCCATGAGGGAGTCCACGCCCTGCTGGGCCAACGGCCGGTGGAGCTCGACGCGTTCGGGGGTGGTCTGCAGGACCTGTGCGACCAGGCCGGCGAGTGCTTCGTGGACGAGAGCGGTCGCTTTTTCCGGGGACGCGTGCCGCAGGTTCTCCCTCAGCCGCACGGTGCCGGTGCCGCTGTCGGCCGGTGCCAGGGCCGCGGTACGTGGTGCGGTGAGGGTGGGCAGCAGGCGGATCCTGGCGCCGAAGTCGAAACGGCCGACCGCGACCACGTCCGTGTCCGGGCGGGCGAGCAGGAGGTCCAGCTCCGCCAGGGCCTCCCCGGCGGTCATCCCGCCCATGCCCAGGTCGGGCCGTACGAGGCCGGCGCGCCGGGCGTAGCCGGTGTCGCTGATGACGCCCCATTCGACGGCCAGGGCCGGGAGCCCGGCCCGTCGGCGCTCGCGCACCATCGCCTCCAGCGCGAGGTTGGCGGCGGCGTAGGGGGCCTGGCGGACGTTGCCCAGCATCGCGGCGGCGGAACTGCAGACGACGAAGAAGTCGAGCTCCCGGTCGCGGGTGAGGTCGTCCAGCAGGTGGCCGGCGGTCATCTTGGGGGTGAGTACGGTGCGCAGGAGCTCGTCGTCGCACTCGGGCAGTTCGGTGTCCCGCAGGTCCAGGGCTGCGTGGACGACTCCGGCCAGCCGCCGGCCCGAGGCGTCGACGGCCGCGAACACGGCCCGCAGGGCGCGTTCGTCGGCGGCGTCCACGGCGTGCACGGTGACCTCCGCCCCCTGCTGTTCGAGGTCGGCCAGCAGGGCGGGGGCCTCGGGGGACCGGCGTCCGCGGCGGCTCAGCAGCGTCAGATGGCGGGCGCCGCGGTCCGCCAGGTGCCGGGCGGTGGCCGCGCCCAGGCCGCCGAGCCCGCCGGTGATCAGATAGGTGGCCGTCGGGTCGGGTGCGAGGTGCTCGGACGGGACGGGCAGGGGTGACGGCCCGTCGAAGGTGATCACGATCTTGCCGGTGTGCCGGGAGTGCTGGAGCTGGGCGAACGCCTCCTGGACCGCGTCGGCAGGATAGGTACGGTGCATCAGGGGGCGGATGCTGCCGCTGTGCAGGGCTTCGTGGAGTGCCGCGAGGCAGGGTCCCGACCGCCGGCGGCTGTTGAGCACGGCGGTGAGGTCGACGCCGAAGAAGGCGAGGTTCCTGCGGAAGGCCGCCAGCGGGAGGGCGTTGTCGGCCAGGAAGTCCCGCATGCCCAGCTCCACGAAGCGGCCGTGCGGTGCGAGGACGTCCAGGCTGCGGATCATGGCTTCCCCGGCCAGGGAGTTGAGCACGACGTCGACGCCCGCGCCGCCGGTGAGGTCCATGACCTGGTCGGCGAAGCGCAGACTGCGCGAGTCGAGGACGTCGTCGACGCCCAGCAGATGGAGCAGGTCCCGTTTGGCCGTGCTGCCCGCGGTGGCGATCACCCGGGCTCCGGTGTTCCGCGCGTACTGGAGGGCGGCCATCCCGACCCCGCCGGCGGCGCTGTGCACCAGGACGGTCTCGCCCGCCGCGAGCCGGGCCAGTTGCCCCAGGCCGTGGTGCACCGTCAGGAAGGCCACGGGCAGGGTGACGGCCTCGGCGAAGCCCATGTGCCCGGGCACGGGTACCAGGAGGTGGGCGTCGGCGAGGGTGCGCGAGGCCAGGCCACCGCCGAGCACCGGCCCGCAGACGCGGTCGCCGGGAGCGAGGTGGGTGACGTCGGGGCCCACGGCGCGTACCGTGCCGGCGCACTCCCCGCCCGGGAAGGGGCGGTTCGGGTAGGGGGCGGGCGTCATGCCCGTCGCGGTGGTGATGTCGCGGTAGTTCAGGGCGGCCGCGGCCACGTCGAGGACGACCTGGCCCGGGCCGGGCCGGTCGAGGACGGCGGGCCGCCAGGCGAGGCGGTAGCGCAGTCCGGGGTTGCTCAGGGTCAGAGCGTAGGGGGCGTCCGCCGTGTTCCCCGGCGTGGGGAGCGGTGCGGGCCGGGGACCGACCCGGGGGACGAACCTGCCGTCCGCGGTGAGGAACACCTCGTCGTCCGCAGGGACGTGACGCATTTCCCGCAGCAGGTGACCGGCGACGGCCGCGGCTTCCTCCGGTGCGCCCGCCAGGGCCAGGCCAACCTTGCGGACCGTCAGGTCGGAGCGTTCGTTGCCCCAGGTCCTCGCCGCACCCCACACCGCCGCGGAGGCGCCGGCCGCCGGGAAGAGGCTCGGGTCCGGGCCCTGGGCGCGGGTGAGGAGCCAGACCGTGCGCCGGGGCGCCGCGTCGTCCACCGGGAGAGCCCGGGCGAGGTCGCGTACCGCTCCCAGGTGTCCGACGGCATCCTCGGTGAGCCGGACCGGCCCGTCGGACGGCACCGCGGACCCGTCGGCCGGGACGACGATGTCCGTGGCTCCGGTGAGCGCGCCCGCGTCCTCCCCGGCCGGTACGAGGCGCACCCTGCCATAGCCGTGTTCCGCGCGGAGCGCGCTGACCGTCGCCGCCAGCACCTCCCGCATCTCCGGCGCACCGGGCTCGCCGACGACCGCCCAGCGTCGGCTGTCGTTGCCCTGTCCCGGCTCGGCGGACGCCGGGGCCCGGCGGGTGGTGCCGGTGCGCGGAGAGCGGGCGGCGAGGAACACGGAGGTGAAATCCGCGTGTTCGCGCAGGACCGGCGGCGTGACGATGTCCTGGAAACCGCAGCGCTCCATGGCAGCGCACCACTGCGCCCGGCCGAGGAAGGGGCCGTCGGGGCGGAGAGCGGCGTCGGCACGCTCCCAGAAGGACGGCAGGAGGCCGAAGACCGGTGCCATGAACGGCAGATCGTGCGTTTCCAGCGCGAGCAGGTGGCCGCCGTCGGCCATGAGCGCGGCCAGCCGGCGCAGCGTCAATGCGACGTCCTGGGTGGCGTGCAGGACGTTCGCGGCGATGACGATGTCGAACGAGGAGGGCGGGAAGCCCTGTTCGGCGGGGTCCTCGTTCAGGTCCAGACGTTCGTAGCGGACGAAGTCGAAGGCGGCGAAGCGGTCCCGGGCCGCGGGGAAGAAGGCCGGACTGACGTCGGTGAAGGTGTAGTGCGACGTCCCGGCCGGCAGGAAGGGCAGGAGCCGGCCTGTCAGCCCGCCCGTCCCCGCGCCGACCTCCAGCACGCGCAGCGGCCGGCCGCCGGGCCAGTCACGCGTGGCGCCGCGGAGCAGTTGGCGCGCGGCGAGGTTGCAGACGCGTGCCTCGGCGGTGGCGTCGTACACCCGGGCCACCAGCGGATCGGCCTCGCCGAACAGCAGGGAGAGCGGATCCGTCGTGCCACGCAGGACATCGGCCAGGTGCCGTCCGCACACCGCACTCAGGTGCGCGAATGAGGCGTCACCGGGGAAGTCCCGCAGGAACTCCTGGAACAGCGGCCGGGGGCGCGGCTCGTGGGTCCGCCGCCAGCGTCCGGGCCCGGTCGCCTCCACGGTGCCCGTCCGGGCGGCGGTGTCCAGCAGAGTGCGCAGCAACAGGGCGTACCCACGGTCGACACCGGCGGCGTGCAGGTGGTCGAGGGTGAACTCCACATCGCCCGGGAGCAGTTCGTTCATCGCCTCGGCGGTGAAGTGCGCCGTGACCTCCAGCAGTCGCCGGCGCCGGTGCGTAAATCCCGGCCTGCTCCGGTCGTGCGGAGCCGGCTCCTCGCAGGCATTGAGGACCTCGCTGGGGGCGGGCAGCGGGGACGGTGTCGCGGGGGTGCCCGGCAGGGGCGCCGCCCGTACCACCTCGGTCAGGGAGGAGGGCCGGGTGGGGCGGGCGGCGGTGTAGCGGCGGGCGCGGCAGCCCAGCAGTTCGAGCGCCACTGTTCCCGCGTCGTCGGCCACTTGGACGTCCCAGAGCGCTTCGTGGTCCGTCAGGACGTGCAGGCGGGCGTGCATCCATCCGGTGGCGGGCAGGGGCTGCCAGCAGCGGACGGTGGCGATGGCCGCCGGCAGCAGCGGCTCCGGCAGGGTCGCGGTGTCCCCCCGGAAGAGGATGGGCATCTGCATCGCGCCGTCGAGCACGGCGGGGTGCGCGAGATGACCGTCCTCCCCGGGCGGATCGGAGTGGTAGCGAGCGATCGCCTCGCGGTCGCCGGTGTGCAGGTCCGTCAGCACGCGGAAGGCCGGTCCGTAGGGGATGCCGAACCGCGCGCACCGGGCGTAGTGCTCGGCGCCGCCGTGGTGGCCGGTCATGCGGGTGGTCAGGGCAACGGGGTCGAGGCCGGTCGGCCGGTCGCGTTCCAGTCGGCGCACCCGGCCGCGGGCGTGCTCGATCCACGTCTTCCCGTCCTCCCCGCTGCGGCTGGAGACGGTGATCCGGCCGGCCTCGCCGACGGCGGTCTGGACGCGTACGTCCATGGCCAGGTCGTCCACCGGAACGGTCAGCGCCCGGGGGATGACCAGCCCGGTCAACTCGACGGGGCCGTCGAGGAGTTCCCGCCCGGCGCAGAGGGCCATGTCCACGTAGCCGGTGGCGGGCCACACCACGGCGCTGCCGATCCTGTGGTCGGCCAGCCAGTTCTGCCGGTGCGGTTCGACCTGCAGCTCCCAGAGCGGGCCGGCGCTCGGCTGCCGGCCGCCCAGCAGTGGGTGGGAGCCGGCCTCCGGGCCGGGCCACCAGTCGGGTTCGCCGTGGAAGTGCCGCTCGCGCTGCCAGGGGTAGGGCGGCAGCTCCGTCACCCGCCCGGGGCGGGGGAAGTATGCGTCCCAGTCGACGCGCGCGCCGGCCGCCAGGAGATGGGCCTGAGCGGTGTCCAGCGCTCCGGGACCGGCAGCGGCCCGGCTCATCGTGGGCACGACGGCCCGCCGCAGCCCGTCGCCGGCCGTCAACCGGCGCAGGTAGGTGCCCAGCACGGGGTGCGGGCCGATCTCCACCAGGACGTCGCAGTCCACGCCCTCGCCGGTCAGCGTGTCGATCGCGGCGGAGAAGCGTACGGGTTCACGGACGTTGCGCCACCAGTGCCCGGCGTCCGTGCTCCGTGGCCCGGCCACATCGCCGGTGACGGTGGACACCAGCGGCAGACGCCCGTCCTCCGTCTCCAGATCCGCCAGGGCCGCCTTCAGCGGCTGTTCGCAACCGTCCATGACGGGGCTGTGGAAGGCGTAGTCCAGTCCCAGGTCGCGGACGAACACCCCGCGTCCGTCCAGCACTTCACCGACGCGTTGCAGCGCCTTGGCGTCCCCCGCGAGCGTCACGTCCCGCGCTCCGTTGATGCCGGCGACGACCACCAGGCCCGCCAGTCCCTCTTCGCGCAGGAGCCCGTCGGCCTCGTCGGCGCCCAGCCCGACGGCGGCCATCCGGCCCGCTCCGGCCGTCGGGGCCTGGACGCGGCTCCGCGCGGCGATCACCCGGCAGGCCGCCGTGCGCTCCAGCAGACCCGCGGCGTAGGCGGCCGCCACTTCGCCCACGCTGTGGCCGCACACCGCGTGGGGGCGGATTCCGCGTGCGTCCAGTGCGGCCACCAGGCCCGCCTGCACGGTGAAGAGCAGCGGGTGGGCGACTTCCGTGGCTCCCCAGTCGTGCGCGTCGCCGGGCCCGGTGAGCGCGTCCAGTACCGAGAAGCCTGTCAGCGGGGCCAGTTCGGCATCCATGGCCTCGGCCTCCGCCCGGAAGGCCGCGTCTTCCGCGAGGAGTCGGCGTCCCATGCCGGGCCATGACGCGCCGCTGCCGCAGAACACGAATCCGACCCGGCCCCGCTCGACCGACCGGGCCCGTGCCCCTCCCGGCACCGCCTCGCCCGAGGCGAAGTCCCGCAGCCGCCCGGCCGCTTCCCGCGCGTCCGAGGCGAGGACGGCGAACCGCTCCTCGTGCCGACCGCGCCGTCGGCACGCCGTGTACGCCACGTCGTACCAGGACCGTGAGCCGCCCTCGTCCTCCAGGAAATCGGCCCACCGTCCGGCGGCTTCGGCCAGCGCGGTCGGGGTCCGCGCGCTGACCACCAGAGGCAGCCGTCGTCCCGTGGGTCCGGCGTCCGGGAGCCGCGTCGGCTGCGGCGGAGCGGCGGCCACGACGACATGGGCGTTGGCGCCCCCGAACCCGAAGCAGTTGACGCCCACGACGCCACGTCCCAGGGCCGCCAACGGCCGCGTGCGCGTAGCCGGTTCGAGCCCCAGACCGGCGAAGTCGATGGCCTCGTTCACCGGCTCGCCGTGCAACGTGGCCGGGATCCGGCCCTCCCGCAGCACCAGCATCGCCTTGAAGAGCCCCGCCATCCCGGCCGCGGCTTCCAGATGGCCCAGGTTCGACTTGACGGACCCCACCGGCAGCGGCCCGGCGTCCTCCCGGTGACGGCCCAGCGCCTCGCCCAGGGCCCGGCACTCCACCGGGTCCCCGGCCTGCGTCCCCGTACCGTGCGCCTCCACGTACGCCACCTCGCGCGGGGCGATACCGGCTTCTTCGTACACCTGGCGCAACAGTGCGGCCTGGGCCCGCGGGCTGGGCAGCGCCAGCCCCTCGGTGCGGCCGTCGGCGTTGACCCCGCCGGCGACGAGCACCCCGTGCACCCGGTCCCCGTCCGCCAGGGCCCGTGCCAGTGGCTTGAGGACGACCACCCCGGCACCCTCGGCACGTACGAAGCCGTCGGCCGCCGCGGCGAAGGGCCGGCACCGCCCCGTCGGCGAGAGCATGGCCGCCATCGAGAAACCCGCGAAGGAGTTCGGGCTGAGGAGCACGTTGACTCCGCCCGCGAGGGCCAGTCGACTGCGTCCGGCGCGCAGTGCCTCGCAGGCCTGGTGCACGGCGCTGAGCGCGGAGGAGCAGGCGGTGTCGACGACCAGTGACGCCCCGCGCAGGTCGAGCGCGTAGGAAATCCTGTTGGCCGCATTGCAGTTGGCCGCACCGCTCATCGTGTAGGGGCTCACGCCCCGTGGCCGGTACTGCTGGAGGTCGGCGAAGTCATGGGTGGCCACCCCGACGATCACGGCTGTGTCACCGCCTGCCAGGTGCGCCGGGTCGATACCGGCGTCGTCGAGCGCCTCCACCGCGCATTCCAGCGCCAGCCGGTGCTGGGGGTCCACCCGGGCGGCTTCCCGCGGCGCCATGCCGAAGAACCCGGCGTCGAAGCCGGTCACGTCGTCGAGGAAGGCGCCCGCGGTGGTGTACGACTTGCCGGGCCGCAGCGCCCCTGGTTCTCCGGGCATGCAGAACCGCCGTACGTCGAACCGGTCCGGAGGCACTTCGCCCACCAGGTCACGGCCTTCGGCCAGGGCGTCCCACAGCCCGTCCAGCGAGGAGATCCCGCCAGGGAACCGCAGCCCCGCCCCGACCACCGCCACCGCATCATCCGACACCGTCACGCGCTACCTCCGAGTCCGAGCCGGCCAGGCACATGCGTTCTGTCTGCTCGGTGGGGGACGCATCCATGGCGTGGGCGGGCCGTAGATCGCCACCAGCCATAAATCATATGAACTTCCCGGGAGGGGTGGTTGAGACCCCGGTTTCCCGTGGGCGATCGCCGGCAGGGAGTGTCAAGGCGGTCCGGCACGTCTGGAATCCCGAGGTGAACCGCCCGACTGCCCGGCCGAACGACGGCGACGCCCCGATCGGCGTCGACTGCCCCGACTACTGCTGGTACGTAGCCGGGCAAGTCCGGTGGTCCGACCACGGCAGCCGTTCTTGACGAATGCTCAGTGCGTCCAGCGGCCCCTGCCCGTCGAGCCGGATGGGGGCCGAAAGCGTAGCTGCGGTCCGTACAACAGGGGACCTCCCGACGGCAGAGGAACCGCCGGCCGAGCGCGGGGTGCTGACTGCGCCGACCGGATACGGGAGACGTCGGGTCCTACCCGCGCACGGGCTCCAGCACGAAGACGGGAATCACACGGTCGGTCTTCTCCTGATACTCGGCGTACGGCGGATACGCGGCGACCGCGCGCTCCCACCACTCGGCCTTCTCGTCCCCGGAGATCTCACGGGCCGTCATATCCCGGCGCACGGACCCGTCCTGGAGCTCCACGTGCGGGTCGGACTTGACGTTGAAGTACCAGACCGGGTGGCGTGGGAAGCCGCCCTTCGAGGCCACGGCCGCGTACCGCCCCTCGTGCTCCACGCGCATCAACGGGATCTTGCGGACCTTGCCGCTCTTCGCGCCGCGCGTCGTGAGAATGACGACGGGCAGGCCCGTGTCCCAGAGCGTCGTCCCTTGCGTGCCGCCCGAACTCTCGTACAGCTCGACCTGATCGCGCACCCACTGCGCCGGACTCGGCTCGTACTCGCCCTCAAGAGGCATCGCATCCACCCCATCGTCACGGTCATGAAGTGTGGTGTCCGACAGGTGGTCAGGCGAAACGCAAAGTGCCCACGATGGCCGGGACCCGCCCGGTCGTCGTCGGCGTCCACGGCGGAGTGCCGCTTTCGGTCAGGTAGAGGATTCTTGAATTCGCCGCTGTCATAACTGACTCACAGGTCAGTTCACGCCCCGCTGGTGGCACTTGATCACCTCGCAACGTACGACTGCACAACCTTCACTCCAGTCACGCGTCACTGAGTCACATCCTCGTGTCCGGCAAGGCCGAGTCAGGAGTTTTTTCGCAACTGCCGCAGCGATGCGGCATGAGCTTTCCGCACCCGGCGACATCGGTGTCCAATATTGCACTCCTCTGTCCTCCACGGCGCTGGAAGCGTGTGGACGGCGACACGGCCGGAAAGCGGCCGACAGAGCGGGAATCCCATCGACGACAGGAGCTTGACGATGACCGCTGCGTCCTCCTCGGCCCAGGTGATCGACGAACTCAGGGAATATCTGGCCGAGCACAAGGAGTTGGCCGACCTGCTGACGGATTCGCTCAAGCAGGCGCGTGCGAATGCGGCAGAGAAGAACAAACTCAAACCCGAGTTGTTCGACGCGCTGGACTGGCCGCAGGACGTCTCCAGCTACCTCGACTACCTGGACGCGTTCTCCCGGTGGGCGCCGAGCCAGGGCCGCAGCGCTGCCTGGACACTCGACGCAAAGCACGGGCAGCAGGAAGTCTTCGACCGACTGTGCCACTTCTACTACCTCATCGACCAGCCGGTCGGCAATGGAAAACCCACGATCGTGCAGAACGATCCATGGTTCAAGACCTGGCTGGTCGAATACGTCGCTGCGTGGGGGAGTTTCCTCGACACGACGGCGTCGTTCAGCGACGAGCACCTCGAGACGTTCAGGCGCTCGCTGCTCTACCGCATTGACGACTCGATGGTCGGCGAACAGCCCGACCAGAAGCCCAACGAACCGAGCGGCTGGCTCACCTTCAACCAGTTCTTCGCCCGCGAGCTCAACCCCGGCCTGCGGCCGATCGGCAAACCGGAGGACAACCGCACGGTGACCATGCCGGCCGACTGCACCTACAAGGCGACCTACGACATCGACGAGAACTCCAATGTCGTCGAACAGTCCGACGGTCCACTACGACTCAAACTCACACACACCATCGGCTCGATTCCGGAACTCCTCAAGCAGAGCGCGTACGGCGACAAGTTCGCGAACGGCAAGTTCGTGCACTACTTCCTCGCTCCGTACTCGTACCACCGCTTCCACACCCCCGTGGCCGGGAAAGTGATGGAGTGCTTCCCCATCCACGACAGCGTGTACCTGGACGTCACCATCGGCAGTGACGGGCAGTTCGACGCCCCGGACAACAGCGCCGACGGCTACGAATTCACCCAGGCACGCGGAGTCGTCGTGATCGACACCGCCGGCTCCCCGTACGGCGACGTCGGGCTGGTCGCGGTGATCCCGGTGGGCATGGCACAGGTTTCGTCGGTCCACATGACGATGACCAAGGGTGCCCAGGTGCCGAAGGGCGAAGAGTTCGGCTACTTCCTCTTCGGCGGCTCCGACATCATCCTCCTGTTCCAGGAGGGCCACGTGCCGGACATCAACACGGACGGCGGGTACCGCCTCTACGGCACTCCGATCGCCGACCCCGCACCCCTGACGGAACGCTGACGCCACAGGCGGTCACCCGGACCCGGGGTGACCGCCTGCGCCGTCGCATCCCTCGTGAGGGGAGGTCAGATGCGGTCCGCCGCGATCAGGAGGTAATGGAAACTGCCCTCCTTGTATGCCGTCAGGAAGGTGTCCTCGATCCCGGTCGCCACCGAGGACTGCGCCCGTAGCTCCCAGTACGGAATGGTCTGGGCGGTCAGATCGACGACGTTGATGGGGACGAGGCCGTTGGCGGCGAGGGCCTTGAAGTAGGCGCTGCGGGGGTGGATGTTGCAGGTGTAGTGCTCGTCGATGCGGCTGACGGCCTTGGAGCGGCCGCCGGTGATGTCGTTGTAGCAGCCGGTGATGCAGACATACCGACCGCCGTACTCCAGCAGGCGGGAGAACTCGCCGAAGAGCTCGGTGAGATCGACGTACATCGTGGTCTCGTCGGTCCAGACGGCACGGCGGGAGCCGGTGTCGAGGCCGGTGTCGAGCATGTTGCGGAAGTGGAAGCGGACCCGGTCGGCCACACCCCGTTCCTCGGCCCGGGAGTTGGCGAAGCCGACCTGGCGCTCGGAGATCGTCACGCCGTCCACCGCGCAGCCGAAGCGCTGGTGTGCCATGAAGCTGGTGCCGCCGCGGCCGGACCCGGCGTCGAGGAGCCGGTCCTGGGCCGTGATGCTGCCGAGGTGGTCGAGAAGGACCTCGGCCTGTGCGGTCTCGAGCCGGTGGAGTTCCTCGACGACGCGCCGGTCCCGGGTGCTCTTGGGGCCTTCGAGCACGGACGGGTCGTAGTCCCCGATGCCGTAGTGGTGGTGGTAGAGGCCGTCGACCTCGCCGAGACGGAGGTTGACGGGGGCCTGCTCACTGTCCCAGTACGCCGCGACCGACTTCTGGTAGGAGGTGCGGAGGACCTTGGCGGTGTGTCCGATCGTCGAGGCCATGGGGAACTCCTCTGTTCTGCGCGGCGGTCATGCCGCGTTGTAGCGTGGGGTGGTGCTGTGCCATTCGCGGTTGCCGCCGAGCCAGGCCCAGGTGCCGGCCAGGAAGCGGCGCAGCGCGGGTGAGCCGTCGGCGGCGAGGACGACGGCCTCGGCCTCGAAGGTGTGGACGAGCTCGTCATGGACGAGGACGCTGCGGTGCACGGCCTCTTCGAGTGCGCATTTCTCCTCGGCCGCGATCACCGTCGGGAGGTTGAACTCCAGGCCGGGGCCGGTGCTCTCGCGTGCCATCGAGTAGAGGTCGTTGACGAGCGTGGCGGCGGTGCAGGCCATGCTGAAGGCCCGGCGCACCCGGGGGGCGTAGTACTCGGCGGCGGGGACCTCGTAGCCGCCGACGGCGTCGACGAGGGCGACCATCGGCAGGAAGCTGTTGCACTGGCGGTTGACGAGGTACTCCCAGACCGGGGGCATGCGTTCGACGGTGCGCCAGCCGGCCTCGGCGTTGAAGCCGGCGAAGAGGCCGGCCATCTCGTGGGCGAGCCGCCCGAGTTGCGCGGGGGCGGCATAGCGGGCGATGTGGTCGAGGGCCGAGCGCAGGGCGGTCAGGACGGGGTCGTCGCGCAGGGCGCGTTCCAGTTCCGGCGCGTAGCGGAGCGGGAGGTGGGCGGGGTCCACGGCGGCGTTGGCGACGCACAGCCGGGGGCCGAGCGCCCGCGGATCGGCTCCTGCGGATGCGTCGTCGCAGTAGTGGTCGTCGGCCGACCATTCCGCGAGCCCGCACTTGGCGGCGGCCAGCAGCCGGTCGGGATCGTCGGTGTCGGGGTGGGTGAGCATCAGCAGGCGCCCGAAGTCGGTGGCTCGCAACTCCTCCGACCGGTCCGGATAGATGCCCACGTCGGCGGCCCAGGCGACCAGGCGGTCGTTCACCTCCTTCGCGAGGACGGGGTCGTCGCGGAGGGCGGGCGGGCAGTACAGCGGGGGTACCTGCCCGCCCGGTGCCGGACGTACGGGCTCCGTCCGGGGTGGCTCGGCCGTCGGTGCCGGTGCTATCCGGGCGGCGGACGTCCCGAGCCCGGTGGGTCCGGTGGGGAATCCGGCCGGGACTCGGCGGGGTGATGGGGGCAGCAGGGCGGGGGTGGCGTTCCCCTGGTGGGCCAGCAGCGCGGTCACCAGGCCGGCGAGCTCGTGGGTGGCCGTGGTGGAGAAGGCGCGGGACAGCAGTGACAACCGGGTCTCCTTACGTTCCCGTTACGCTCCCGCTCGCCGGAACGGCGAGGCGGCGGACGTTTCAGTCGTGGTGACGGGAGACCTCGACGTTCTCGAGCAGGCCGATGGCATCGGGGACCAGGACGGCTGCCGAGTAGTAGGTGCTGACGAGGTAGGAGATGACGGCCTGGTCGTTGATGCCCATGAACCGTACGTTGAGGCCGGGTTCGTACTCGTCGGGGAGCCCGGTCTTGCGGAGGCCGATGACGCCCTGGTCCTCCTCGCCGGTGCGCAGGGCGAGGATGGAGGAGATGTTGTGGCCTCCGCCGTTGACGGGGATCTTGCCGCAGGGGAGGATCGGCACGCCCCGCCAGCCGGGTACCAGGTGCCCGTCGACCTGCACGCTGTCGGGGTAGATCCCGCGCTTGTTGCACTCGCGGCCGAAGGCGGCGATGGCGCGCGGGTGGGCGAACATCATCCGGGTGCTGCGGCGCATGCTCAGCAGTTCGTCGAGGTCGTCGGGCGTGGGCGGGCCGGAGCGGGTGGAGATGCGCTGGCCGTAGTCGGCGTTGTGGAGCAGCCCGAACTCGCGGTTGTTGACGAGCTCGTGCTCCTGGCGCTCGCGGAGCGCCTCGATGGTGAGCCGCAGCTGCTGTTCGACCTGGTTCATCGGGTCGTTGTAGAGGTCGGCGACCCTGCTGTGCACGCGGAGCACGGTCTGCGCGACGCTCAGCTCGAACTCGCGGGGCGCTAGGTCGTAGTTGACGAAGGTGCCGGGGAGCTCGGGCTCGCCCACGTGGCCGGAGGCCAGTTCGACGTCGGCCTCACCCTTCTTGTTGACCGACTGCTGGTGGGTGGTGAGGTAGCTGTCGATCTGGCCGCGCAGTGCCTCGGAGCGGTGGAGGAGCTGCTGGAAGGCCGTCCAGGGCAGGGCGAGGACGGTGCCGCTGGTGGTGGCCTTGACCGTGTGCTCCCAGACGGGATCGTTCTGCCGGAGGGCCTCGTCGCCGAGGTGGTCACCGTCGGCGACGGTGCCGAGCACTGTGGGTTCGCCGTACTTGCCGGTACCTATCCTGTTGAGTTTGCCGTGGGCGACGAGGAAGACCTCTTCGATCGGCTGCCCGATCTCGGCGAGTACGTCGCCCTGTTCGAAGTCCCGCTGGGTGAAACGCGAGGCCAGTTCCGTCAGGAGGCTCTCCTCCTGGAAGCCGCGCAGCGGAGGCACTTCGGTGAGTGTGGACGCCACGACGCGGACCTCCGCGCCGGTCTTGACGAAACTCACCCGCCCCCGCCCCACGGTGTAGGTCAGCCGCCGGTTGACCCGGTATGTACCGGAAGCGACTTCGTTCCAGGGCAGCATGCGGATCACCCAGCGCGAGCTGATGCCCTGCATCTGCGGTATGGACTTGGTGGTTGTCGCCAGATTGCGGGCTGCTGCCGTGCTGAGGCTCAACTGTGCCTGATTTTCGGCCTGTTGACGTTCTGCTGGTGTCGTCATGGGGTTCCCCTCGCCATGGACGTCTCGGCGATAAGTAGGAAAACCCGATGAGGTAAGCCTTGGCTACGGCGTGCCGGGAAGCGGAACGCAACCCGGTAAGACAACTGCGCCTGTTGACATCGCGGTTGCGGCTGTTCACCTGGGGACTTGCGGTGGCGTGCACGCCGTGCCCGGGTCTTCGCCGAACTCTCCGGGGGATGGCGGAGGGAGAGGGTTCGAATGTGCGCGCCCACGGAATCGCAAGGTCGATCGATCTCGGGCTCATGGAGCCGGGGAACCGCCGCCCGTGTCGTCGGCCGTGTACGTGAGGTTCTGGTGGACCGCGACCACACCGTCCACGGAACGGCACAACCGCTCGATGACGGGAATCATGCTCCGCGCCTCGACCGTCCCCGTGAGCGTGGCCCACCGCAAGGAGCACGGGAACATGGCGGACATCGTGGCGTACGGAGTGACCACCGACGAGAGGCCGCTGCTGGAACGGGCGCTCGGCTGCGACCACGACCTGCGGTGCCTGGACCTCGTCCTCAACGCGGACACGGCGCCGACGGCGGCCGGCCGCAGGATCGTCTGCAGCAGCGTCAACGACGTCCTGGACGAGGACGTCCTGCGCACCCTCGCCGCAGGCGGCACCGAGCTCATCACGCAACGGGCCACGGGATACAACAACATCGACCTCGACGCGGCCCGCAGGTCGGGCCTGGCCGTCTCCCGGGTCTCCTGCTACTCCCCTTATTCCGTGGCCGAGTTCGCGTGGGCGCTCGCCCTGGCCGTTGACCGCAGGATCCCCCGGGCCGTCACCCGCACCCGCGACTTCGACTTCCGCCTCGACGGCCTGATGGGCCGGGACTTCCACGGCCGCACGGCGGGCGTGCTCGGTACCGGGAAGATCGGTACCGCGTTCGCCCGCATCGCCGCGGGGTTCGGGATGCGGCCGCTCGGCCACGACGTGGCCCCGAACCCGGAGTGCGAGGCGCTGGGCATGGAATACGTCGACCGCACACGCCTGTTCGCCGAATCCGACCTCCTCAGCCTGCACGCGCCGCTGGTGCCCGAGACATATCACGTCGTCGACGCCGGGGCGCTGGCGCGGATGAAGGACGACGCCGTGCTGATCAACACCAGCCGCGGTGGCCTGCTGGACGCCCACGCGCTCGTGGAGACCCTGCGCGCCGGGCGGCTGGAGGGCGTCGGCCTGGACGTGTACGAGGAGGAAGCGGGCGTCTTCTTCTTCGACAAGTCCCTCGAGGTCATGACCGACGACACCCTCGCCCGGCTCATGACCTTCAAGAACGTCCTGATCAGCTCGCACCAGGCGTACTTCACCCGCGACGCGGTCGGCCAGATCGTGCAGGCCACGGCGGACAACATCGCCGACCATCTCGCCGGGCGGACCGGCGGGAACACCCTGGTGCCGCGTCCTGCATCCGTGTGAGCCCGCCGGAATCCGAATCGGGTCTTTCAGTGCTCGTGCACGACGGCCTTCAGGATCACGATGACCAGCCCGAGCACCAGGTTGACGACCCCCGAGGCGATCACCCGCCGGCGGGAGCCGCCGGCGCGGAC
This sequence comes from Streptomyces sp. NPDC002536, assembly GCF_053594995.1. Classification (NCBI taxonomy): domain Bacteria; kingdom Bacillati; phylum Actinomycetota; class Actinomycetes; order Kitasatosporales; family Streptomycetaceae; genus Streptomyces; species Streptomyces sp. NPDC002536. The sequence goes on along the minus strand of NZ_JBSFWU010000008.1, from coordinate 8,483 downwards.
CTCCGCCGCGCCGGCCCAGCCGATCTGTTCGGCCAGGGCGACGGCGAGGGCGAACCAGGCCGTCCCCTCCAGGTCCAGCCCCAGCAGCGGACTGATCGCCACGGCCAGGGCCGGGGGCACCGCCGCCTGGGCGATCGGCCACTCCTGGCGCGCCACGCCGCTGATCACGGCCCAGGACGGGTGCCGGTAGGTCTCCCGCTCGCCGACGAGGCGGGAGTAGACGTGCGCGGCCCAGAACACCAGGCCGGTGACCAGCAGGAGCAGTACGAGCCCCACCCGGCGGTAGGGGCCGAGCGCCCCGGTGCCGGCCACGACGGAGGCGGCCAGGAGCGCGCCGTAGACCGCGCCTCCGTAATCGGTCCGCGGCTGCTCCCGCCGGTGCCGGCCCCGGTCGTCCGCTCCGCCGTCCGTGTCGGCGAGACCTGTCACGTCCCCAGGATCACCGGGGACGCGCCGGTGCGCACGACGGGCGGGCGGGGAGGGCGGGCCAGGGGAGTGACAGTCGCCCGTGCGGGTGTAGCCGGGCCGTGCCCGCGGGGACCCACTGCACGACGAGGGCTCGGCACGGGAGCGACTGCCGGAGGAGAACGCCATGCGGACCAGCGGAAGGACGGCGGGGCGGGGACTGCGGACACCACGCGTCGCCGCGGTGGCGGGCATCGTCTCCGCATTGCTGCTGGGCGCCGGCGTCGTCCTGGTGCGCCTGGCGGTGCCGGAGCATCCGCAGGACGCCGCGGACTGGTTCGCCGACACCTCCCAGCGCGGCAGCCTGACCACGGCGCTGGCCCTGGTGCCGTTCGCAGGAGTCTTCTTCCTGTGGTTCATGGGCTGCTTCAGGGACTACGTCGGCGCGGCCGAGGACCGGTTCTTCGCCACGCTGTTCCTGGGCAGCGGGCTGCTGTTCGTGGCGATGCTGTTCGTCCTCGCGGCGACGGCGGGCAGCCTGCTGGCCGTGACCGGCTTCGCGACGCAGCCTCCCACACCGGTCCGGGACGAGCTCTGGCAGTACGGGCGCCACCTCGTCCTGACGCTGCTCTCCGGCTACTTCACGCGGATGGCCGCCGTGTTCGTGCTCTCCACGACCACGATCGGGCACCGCCTGGGCGTCTTCCCGCGCTGGCTGGCCTGGCTCGGCTATCTCGTCGCGCTGGTGCTGCTCTTCTCCGTCAGCGACGCCGCTCACCTCGAACTCGTCTTCCCGGTCTGGATGCTGGCCGTCAGCGGTCACATCCTTGTGCGGACCCTGCGTACCCGCGTCAGCGCGTCGACGGGCTCTGCAGGGTCAACGCCGCGGTGATCACGCCGAGATGGCTGAACCCCTGGGGAAAGTTGCCGAGTTGGTCTCCGGTGCCGGGGTCGATCTCCTCCGCCAGCAGCCCGAGGTCGTTGGCGCAGCCGAGGACGAGGGCCAGCCGTTCCTCGGCCTCGGCCGTGCGGCCCGCGCGGGCAAGGGCGTTGGCCAGCCAGAGCGTGCAGAAGACGAAGGTGCCCTCGTCGCCCGGCAGGCCGTCGTCGGTGCGGTAGCGGTAGCAGTGGCCGCCGCGGGTGAGTTCCGCGTCGATCCGGTCGACCGTGGCCCGCATCCGCGGGTCGTCGAAGGGCAGGAAGCCGCGCAGCCCCAGTTGCAGCGTGGCGGCGTCGAGGGCGGGGGAGTCGAAGGCCTGCATGAAGGCGCCGGTGCGCGGGTCCACCCCGCGGCTCTCGATCCGGGCCCGGATCGCGGCGCGGACCCGGGCCCACCGCTCGTGGTCGCGTGCGTCCGCGACGCCCTCGCCGTACCGCTCCAGCAGCCGGATCCCGCAGTCGAGGGCGCTCCAGGCCATGAGCTTGGAGAAGACGAAGTGCCTTCTGCCGCCCCGCACTTCCCAGATGCCCTCGTCGGGCTCCTCCCAGCGCCGGGCCGCCAGCTCCACGACCTCGCGCAGGAACGCCAGCCCCCGCGGCCCGGGCGGTCCGTGCCGCTCCGCCAGGTACCCGGCGGCGGCGACGATCTCGCCGTAGACGTCCAGCTGGAACTGGTTCCAGGCGCCGTTGCCGATGCGCACGGGCCGGGAGTCCCGGTGACCCCGCAGATGCTCCAGCCGGAACTCGGGCAGCAGCCGCTCCCCGCCGATGCCGTACATGATCTGCAGTTCCTCGGCACGGCCCGCAGTGGTGCGCAGCAGCCACTCGCCGAAGCGCCGGGCCTCGTCGGTGTAGCCGATGCTCCCCAGCGTGGCGAGCATCGCGGCGGAATCGCGCAGCCAGCAGTAGCGGTAGTCCCAGTTGCGCTCCCCGCCGGGCGCCTCCGGCAGCGAGGTGGTGGCGGCCGCGGCGATGGCGCCGGTGCGGTCGTAGACGAGCCCCTTGAGGACGAGCGCGCTGCGCACGACCGCCTCCCGGTACGGGCCCCGGTAGGTGCAGCGTGCCGTCCAGCGCTCCCAGAAACCGATCGTCTCCTGCAGGCGGCTGCGCAGTTCGGGGGCGGGCAGCCGGTGCACCTGCAGGCGGCCGGCCTCGCTGTGCGTCAGTGCGACGTACCGCTCCTCGCCCCGGGCGACCGTGGCCCGGGCGGTGCAGGTTCCGTCGGCGTGCGGGAGCAGGGGCAGCAGGTCGCTCTGCAGCAGCAGGGCGTCGGCCCCGCCGCCCGCCACGAGCAGGCCGTCGGCGGCGGGTTCGAGGAAGGGGGTGGTCAGGCCGTAGTCGAAGCGGGGCGCGAAGACCATCTCCACCGGCACCTCGCCCGCCTCGCCGTGGATGCGGCGCAGCAGCAGATGGCCGGGAGGCCGGCGCCGGGGGCGGCCGGGCCGGCCCGGGTCCTCGTGCACGGGCAGGCAGTCGGTCACCGTGACGGTCCCCGTCGGCGTCCGGAACCGCGTCTCCAGGACGTTGGTGCCGGGCAGGTACCGCCGTGTCGTCTCGAAGACACCGGCCGGTGCGATGCGGAAGTACCCGCCGACGTCCCGGTCCAGCAGCCGCGCGAACACCGAGCGGGCGTCGAAGCGGTGGAAGCAGGCCCATTCCACGGACGCGTCCGGGCCGACCAGCGCGAGCGAGTGGCAGTCGCTGAGGAGGGCGTGGTCACGGATCGCCGGGGGATCGTGCGCGGGCATGGGCTTCCCTTTTGGTGGCGCTCCACATGCGGACGCCGCGCAGGTGCGCAGTAAATGGAACATACCTCGCGAAAAGCATCGGAGCACGACAGCGGCGAAGGGCCACGTCCGTCATGAAACTTGTCGTCGATCTCAACCGGTGCCAGGGCTATGCGCAATGCGCGTTCCTTGCACCGGACGTGTTCACCCTGCACGGCGAGGAAGCGCTGATGTACGCGCCCGTGTGCGACGACGCCCAGCGCGAAAACGTGCTCAGAGCGGCTGAGGCATGCCCCGTCCAGGCCATCCTGGTCGAGGCGGACGGGGCGGACGGGGCGCCGGCCACGGCCGGAGGGGCAGGGTCCCATGTCCGCTGACGGAGCCCTGCGGACGTTCCGGCGCGACGGGCGCATCGTCATCGTCGGCGCCTCCCTGGCCGGCCTGCGGGCCGCGGAGACGCTGCGCATGGAGGGCTTCACCGGATCGCTGACGATCATCGGCGACGACCCCCGCGAACCCTACGACCGCCCCCCGCTGTCCAAGCAGGTCCTGCTCGGCCGCGTCCGCCCCGAGGCCACCTCGCTGCCCAAACGGCTGCCCTTCGACGCCGAATGGCGGCTCGGCACGGCCGCCACGGGACTGGACATGGCAGCCAGGAAGGTGCACCTGGCCGACGGCCAGGAGGTCGGCTACGACCGCCTCCTGATCACCACGGGCGTCCGCGCCCGCCCCTGGTTCAACGAGGCCGAGGCCGCCCTCGACGGCGTCTTCGCCCTGCGCACCGACGAGGACGCGACCCGGCTCGAACGACGCCTGGCCGCCGGGCCGCGCCGGGTCCTGGTCGTCGGCGCCGGGTTCACCGGCTCCGAGATCGCCTCCGCCTGCCGGGAACGGGGCATCGACGTCACCGTCGCCGAACGCGGGCCGGCGCCGCTGGTGGGCGCGCTGGGCGGGGTGATCGGCGCGGTGGCCGCGGACCTGCAGCGGGCCCACGGCGTGGACCTGCGCTGCGGCATCACGGTGACCTCGCTGGAGGGCGACTCGGTCGGCCGGCTGCGGCGCGCCCACCTGTCCGACGGCACCGCACTCGACATCGACATCGCCGTCGTCGCCCTCGGGGCGACCCGCAACACCGGCTGGCTGGACGGATCGGGGCTGGCCGCCGGCCCCCGTGGCGTGGCCTGCGACGCCGGGTGCCGCGCCTTCGACGTCCAGGGCATCGTCACGGACGACGTCTTCGCCGCCGGGGACGTGGCCCGCACCCCGCACCCGCTGTTCGGCTACCAGTTCCTCTCCCTCGAACACTGGGGCAACGCGGTCGCCCAGGCCGGGATCGCCGCCCACAACATGATCAGCGCCACCCCGGACCGCCGGGCCCACCTGTGGGTGCCGTGCTTCTGGTCCGCCCAGTTCGGCGTCAACATCAAGTCCGTCGGCGTCCCGCCCATGGGGGAGGAGATCGTCATCACCCAGGGCTCGCTCGCCGAGGGCCGCTTCACCGGCGTGTACGGCTACCAGGGCCGCATCATCGCCGCGGTCGCCTTCGACAACGCGAAGTGGCTCGACTTCTACCGCGAGCGGATCGAGGAATGCGCCCCGTTCCCGCCCGAGTTCGACAACGTCGACCGGCGCCCGGAAGGGCTGCGCCCGGTCTCCGCCGACTTCCCCGACCCTTCGCTGCCCAGCCACGGGCCCACCGTCACCCTCAGCGGCTACGAACCCACCGGGCGCCGCGTCCGCTTCACCCCCGCCCGCGCCTGACACCGCGGCACCCCCGCACGGCGGCGGAGCGCCGCCGGCCGAGACCACCCCCGCAGGAGAGCGTTCCATGGCACCGGGCACCTTGCTCCAGCAGATCACCGACTACGCCAACCGCGCCGACCCCTACCCGCTCTACGCCGAACTCCGCAGGACACCGGTGGCCCGCCAGGACGACGGCACCTTCCTGATCGGCGGCTACTACGAGATCAGGAGCCTGCTGCACGACCCCCGGCTCAGCTCGGACAGCCGCAGGATCCTCACCCGCGACGGTGACGGCGACGGACTGCCGCCGGAGGAGGACACCGGCCTCCCGCCCTCCATGCTCCGGCTCGACCCGCCCGACCACGACCGGCTGCGCCGCCTGGCCATGCGCCACTTCGGCCCCCCGCACTCCCCGACCCGGGTGTACGACATGCAGGGCGAACTCGCCTCGACCGTCGCCGAGTTGATCGACAACCTCCGGGGCAAGGACCGCATCGACCTCGTCGAGGACTTCTCCTACCCCTTCCCCGTCACGGTGATCTGCCGGCTGCTCGGCGTGCCCCGCCAGGACGAAGCCCGCTTTCACGGCTGGGCCGACGCCATCGTCGGCGCCCTCGACCCCGGCACGGGCGACGACCGCGAGGCCAGGATGCGCGAGAGCCAACAGGCCAGGACGGACCTGGGACGCTACCTGGGCGGACTGATCGAGGAGCGGCGCCGCACCCCGGGCGACGACATGCTCTCCGGGATGGCCAACGACCGTGGCCCGGACGGGCAGATGAACCCCGTCGAACTCATCAGCACCGCCGTCCTGCTGCTCGTCGCCGGCCACGAGACCACGGTCAACCTCATCACCAACGGCATGCTCACCCTCCTCCGCCACCCGGAGGTCCTCACGCGTCTCGCGAAGGATCCCGCGCTGGCCGTCCCGCTCGTCGAGGAACTCCTGCGCTACGAACCGCCCGTGCACCTGATGCCTCCGCGCGTCGCCCTCGCCGACGTCGACATCGCGGACACCACCATCCCCCGGGGAGCGACGATCCTGTTCGCGCTCGGCTCGGGCAACCGCGACGCCCGGCGCTTCACGGACCCCGAACGCTTCTGCCCGGAGCGCCCGGACAACCAGCACCTCGGCTTCGGCAGCGGCATCCACAACTGCTTCGGCGCACCGCTGGCCCGTCTGGAGACCCAGCTCGCGCTGAGCGCGCTCGCCCGCAGGCTCAGGAACCCCGCCCTGGTGGAGGACCCGCCCCCGTACCGGCAGAACCCGGCCCTGCGCGGACCCCGGCACCTGCCCATCTCCTTCCAGGGCCTACAGGAGTGAGTCCGGCGCGTCCGTCGCCGTGAGGCGGAGGGTGAACCAGATGGTCTTCCCCTGGTCGACGGGCCGGGTGCCCCAGCTGTCCGCCAGGGCGTCGACGAGCAGCAGGCCGCGGCCCGACTCGTCCCCCGCCTCCGCGAGCCGCGGCTGAGGGGGCTGGGGGCTGCGGTCGGTCACCTCGACGGTGAGTTCGTCCATGCCCCTGCGCACCCGCAGCTGGATCGGGCCGGAGGCGTGGCAGATCGCGTTCGTCAGGACTTCGGAGGTCAGCAACCGGGCGTCGTCGAGCGCCTCGGAGCAGTTCCACGCAGTGAGGGTGACGGCGAGGAACCGCCGTCCGTCGGCGGCAGCGCGGGGCTCCGACGGAAGTTCGGTGCAGGCCCAGGCGAGCGGGGCGGGCGGCAGCTGGACCAGGAGGAGGGTGACGTCGTCGTTGTGGCCGGGGACATCGGGCAGAAGAGCCGCGAGGGCCCGGTCCGCCGTCGCCTCGAGACCGCATGCGGATCCGAAGGAACGGCTCAACTCCGAGGCGAGCGCGGTGATCTGCTGCTCGATGTCGGTGGCGGGGGTTTCGACGAGGCCGTCGGTGTACAGGGCAAGCGTGGACCCGGGCGGTACGTCGACGACCACAGCGCCCGCGCCCAGGCCCGACCCCGAGCAGAACGGCGCGTTCCTTGCGAACGGCGCCGTTGCCAAGGCCGGACTGAACAAGAGCATCCTGGATGCGGGTTGGGGACAGTTCCTCGGAATCCTGGCGCAGAAGGCTGAGAGTGCCGCTCGCCGCGTGATCGAAGTGGACGCCCGCAACACCTCCCGCACGTGCCCGCCTGAGTTAGGCGGATGCGGGCACGTCGCGAAGGAGAACCGCGTCACCCAAGCAGAATTCGAGTGCGTCAAGTGCGGACTGGTGGAGAATGCCGACCGCGTGGGCACGCTGAACGTCCTGCACAGGGCCGGGCTGGTCCTCTGCGGCGGTGCTCAGCCACCGACACAGGAAGCCCGCGACTACAGTCGTGGGTGGAGTCACGAGACTGCGCTGCAGGGCCAGGGCGACGTGCGCTGCTGTTTGTAGAGCCGGGTGAGTTCGACCTCGGCGCGTTTGCGCGCAGCCCGTAGAGTTTCGAGCCCGGCTCCCATGGGCCGCGCCTGCGTGCCGGGCCTCGCGCCCTGGTTGCGCAGTGGGGCCGGGCAGGAACCCTCGGCACCTGCGAACTCAGAGCACGAGCTGCCTCGCCAGGAACGGCATTCCCGCAGCCGCCAGGGCCATCCCCGACAGCCCCCACGCCAGGGTTGCCCGGCGGAGCCGCCCGGAGGCGGCGACCGACGCCGCTCCGAGCAACGCCGCCCACTTCTCGGCCTCCTGCCGATCACGCCGCCGCAGCGCCCCGGCACGTACGGAGAGGGACGAGGCGACCACCGCCCCGACCGCGGCCACGACCCCGGCAACGCGCCACGGGGCCTGAGCGAGCAGCACGAGCGTGACGGCGGCGAGGGTTCCCCACCCCGTCAGGCAGGCGAGGGCGGCGGTCCGCCGGGCGGGCGGCCGGTCGTCGCCGGCTCGCAGGTCGGCCACGGCGGGCAGGTACCAGACGCAGCCGGCCGCGCCGATCACTGCGGCACCCAGTGCGAGGACTGTCCGGGACACGTGGTTCTCCTCGCTCCTCAGCGGGCTGCCGGTTCGGCTGCGGTGACGTCAGGACGGTGCAGGTCCAGAGCCGGGGATTCGGAACGAATGCGGGGCAGGACTGCGAAGTTGTGCCGTGGCGGCGGGCAGGAGGTGGCCCATTCCAGGGAACGGCCGAAGCCCCATGGATCGTCGGTCTCCACCTTCTTGCCGTACTTGGCGGTCTTCCAGACGTTGTAGAAGAACGGCAGGAGCGACAGGCCCAGCAGGAAAGAACCGATCGTGGAGATCGTGTTGAGCGCGGTGAAGCCGTCGGAGGCGAGATAGTCGGCGTACCGGCGGGGCATGCCTTCGGCCCCCAGCCAGTGCTGGACGAGGAATGTGGTGTGGAAACCCACCGTGAGCGTCCAGAACGTCACCTTACCGAGCCGCTCGTCGAGCATTTTCCCGGTGAACTTCGGCCACCAGAAGTGGAATCCGGCGAACATCGCATAGACCACGGTGCCGAACAGCGTGTAGTGGAAGTGGGCGACGACGAAGTACGAGTCCGAGACGTGGAAGTCCATCGGCGGCGCGGCCAGGATGACGCCCGTCAGACCGCCGAACACGAAGGTGATCAGGAATCCGGTGGCCCAGAGCATCGGGGTCTCGAAGGACAGCGAGCCCTTCCACATGGTGCCGATCCAGTTGAAGAACTTCACACCGGTCGGGACCGCGATCAGGA